>JAPLPA010000074.1 GCA_026400415.1 Afipia sp.
GCAAGAAAGTTTTCATCGATCTCAAACTTCATGACATCGGCAACACGGTGGCGAGCGGCGTGCGCAGCGTCGCCAAGATGGGCGCGACGTTTCTCACCGTTCACGCTTATCCGCAGACCATGCAGGCGGCAGTCGAGGCGCGCGGCAATACATTGAAAATTCTCGCCGTGACGGTGCTGACGTCTTACGACGACGACGATCTGCACGCGGCAGGCTATCGGCTCGATGTCTCGGACCTGGTCGAAGCCCGCGCACTGCAGGCCGAAGCGCTCGGCGTCGATGGCATCGTGTGTTCGGCTGAGGAAGCCGAAGCCGTGCGCGATACTGTCGGCGCGCAGATGGTGCTGGTCACACCGGGAATTCGCCCTGCGGGCGCAAATGTCGGCGATCAGAAACGCATCATGACGCCGACGCGCGCGATTGCGGCCGGCTCGGATTATCTGGTGGTGGGCCGCCCGATTGTGGAGGCTTCCGATCCGAAGGCGGCGGCGGATTCAATCGTCGAAGAGATAAACGCCGCAATGCCGCGCTAGGGAGAGCCGTAATGTCCAAGAGCTATTGGCTTGCCCAGATCGACGTCAAGAACGCCGACGAATATAAGAACTACACGGCAGCGCTCGGGCCAGTGCTGAAAAAGCACGGTGCGCGCTATGTGTTTCGCGGCGGCAAGGTCGATCTGCGCGAAGGCAATATGAAGCCGCGCATTATCATCATTGAGTTTCCTACGGCGACCGCCGCAGCGGAGTGCTATTCGGACCCGGACTACGCCGCGATCATCCCGCTGCGCACGCCTCACACGGAGGCAGATCTCGCCATTCTGGAAGGTTATGACGGCCCGCAGCCTTGATCGAAACAAAACACAACGGAGAGTATGATGCCAAAAGCCTATTGGGTTGCCCGCGTCGATGTTCACGACCTCGAAGGCTACAAGCGGGATTACGTCGCGTTCAATGGCCCGGTGTTCGCCAAATATGGCGCGAAATTTCTGGTCCGCGCCGGCAAGTATGAGGCTCCCGAAGGGACGGCGCGTTCGCGCAACGTTGTCATCGAATTCAAGGACTACGAGACCGCGCTCGCCTGCTATCACTCGCCTGAATATCTGGCGCTGGTCGCCAAACGAAAGCCGCATGCCGACAATGAGATCGTGATCGTCGAGGGCTATGACGGCCCGCAGCCGTAAGGCATTCGGCCTATCCCGCAGCGCATACTGACAAAGCGGCTTTCACCCGCTATACCCGCATGATTGCCGGGAACTGAAAAATGTCCGATATGAAGTTGATCGTCGCAGGCGCAGGCGGCCGAATGGGCCGCACGCTCGTTCGCGCCATTTCAGAAACCCCCGGCTGCGTCGTCCACGGTGCGCTTGAGGCGCCGGGATCGGAATTTATCGGCAAGGATTCCGGCGTGCTTGCGGGTCTTCCCAAGAACGGCATCCAATTGTCCGCTGACCTCTGGGAAATCTCGAAAGGGGCCGACGCTATTCTGGATTTCACTGTGCCGGCGGCGACTATCGCCAATGTGGCCATCGCGGCCCAGCGCGGCATCGTCCACGTCATCGGCACCACGGGATTGTCAGCATCCGACAACGCCGTCATCAAAAGCGTTACCCAGCGCGCCGTCGTCGTGCAGTCCGGCAACATGTCGCTCGGCGTCAATCTTCTGGCGGCGCTGGTGAAGCAGGTGGCGAAGTCGCTGGACGACGATTTCGACATCGAGATTCTCGAAATGCATCATCGCGCCAAAATCGATGCGCCGTCAGGCACGGCCTATCTGCTGGGTCAAGCTGCAGCCGAGGGTCGCGGCGTCGATCTTAATCAGCGCTCGGTGCGCTCGCGCGACGGGCATACCGGCGAGCGCAACAAGGGTGACATCGGATTTGCGACGCTGCGCGGCGGCACGTCCACGGGCGATCACACCGTCATCTTCGCGGGGCCGTATGAGCGCCTCGAACTTTCGCACAAGTCCGAGGATCGCATGATCTTCGCGCGCGGCGCGCTCAAGGCGGCGATGTGGGCAAAGGGCAAGAAGCCTGGCTTCTACACGATGGCCGACGTGCTTGGGCTGAGCGACAAGTAAGAACGTAATCGGAAACTGGAATCCAAAATGAGCGACCGTCTTCTCGTGCTCGTGCGCCATGGCCAGAGCGAATGGAATCTAAAAAATCTGTTCACCGGCTGGAAAGATCCGAACCTGACTGAACTCGGCGTCGAGGAAGCCAAGCGCGCGGGACAGAAACTCAAAGCCGAAGGCCTGCAGTTCGATGTCGCCTTCACGTCGGTGCTGACACGTGCGCAGCGCACGCTCGATCTTGCAATGAGCGAGATGGGCCAGCCGAAAATTCCGGTGACGAAGCATCTCGCGCTCAACGAGCGCGACTACGGCGAACTGTCGGGACTGAACAAGGATGATGCGCGCAAAAAGTGGGGCGAAGATCAGGTGCTGATCTGGCGTCGGTCCTACGACGTGCCACCGCCCGGTGGTGAGTCGCTGAAAGATACGCTGGCGCGTACGCTTCCCTATTTCGGGCAGGAAATTCTGCCGTGTGTATTGCGCGGCCAGCGCACGCTCGTCGTCGCGCATGGCAATTCGCTGCGTCATCTATCGGCTGAATGCGGATTCGACCGTGGCGTCGGCTAAGGATCTTGCCTAAGAGACGCGCCCGGTTTCCCAGCCGATCATTGCCTGCTTACGCGTGATGCCCCAGTGATAGCCGGTCAGCGCGCCACTTTTCCCAAGCACGCGATGACACGGCACCACGAACGAAATCGGATTCTTGCCCACTGCGGCGCCGACGGCGCGTGAGGCTTTCGGTTTGAGGATTTTATTTGCCACGTCGGAGTAAGTCGTCGCGCGGCCCATCGGAATTTTCAAAAGCGTCTCCCACACCCGCACTTCGAAATCCGTGCCGATGAGGACGACGCGCAGCGGTTGGTCTTCGCGCCACTGCGTCGAATCGAAAATGCGCTTCGCCAATGGGGCAGTGTCGGCGTAAGATTCGACGTAAGTCGCGAGCGGCCAGCGCCGCGTCATGTCTTCCAGTGCGGGTTGTTCTTCGCCTTCATCCGCGAATGCCAATCCGGCCAAGCCGCGGTCGTTCGCAATCACAATCGCGATTCCGAACGGAGAGGGGTGAAAGCCGTATTTCATCACGAGACCTTCGCCGCCCTTTTTCCATTCGCCGGGCGACATGGCTTCATGTGTCACGAACAGATCATGGAGCCGTCCCGGCCCCGACAATCCTGAATCGTAAGCCGCATCCAGCACGCTGGCGGAATCGCGCAGGAGTCTTTTCGCGTTATCCAGTGTCAGCGCCTGCATAAAGGCCTTCGGCGTGAGACCCGCCCAGCGGCGAAACAGATGATGCAACTCATCCGGCGTGAGATGCGCTGCGTCGGCGATCGCGTCGGTTGTGGGCTGCATGCGCCAGTGCTCGGAAATGAAGCCGATGGCGCGGCGCACGGAATCGTAATCGCGCAGCGCCGCACCTTGCGCTGAGGGTTTGGCGAGACGGGGTCCCGCAATCGAGGGATTTTTCATTTGTGCGTTCATGGCTGTTGTCATCATGATCCCGATATAGATCGGACGCCACGCCGAACCCACCCGTTTCCCGCGCGAAATTTTGCTGCGAAATCAATCCGATCAGAGCGGATTATAAGTCGGACCGCGTCTTGCTGCGATGAGCGCCGCCGATAGTGCCTCGGCGAAAGTCGCTTTTTCGTCCGCCCCGAGAAAACTGCCGACCGACAGCCGCCGCCCGCGCGAGAGCAGATAGAGCTTTTCGATTCCGAATTCCTCATGAACCTTTTTGTCGATCTGCACCCACAGCGGATTGAGTGTCCATTCCATCGCGTGCCCGCGATGGCTGACGCGCCGCACGCGAATCTCCGAATGGGTGATCGTGATTTCCTCAGTCGCTTTGGCATGACGGAAATTCAGTTTGAACGCCCAATAGACCAGCAGCACGTCGAGGCCGAAAAAGCCGAACACCGGCCACGCGCCCATCATCGTAAAGACGACACCTGCGGCGAAGCTGATCGCGGTGAGAAATCCCATTAAGGCAATGAAGCCGTTACGGCTGAGCGAGCGGTGCGGCGTCACCACTGCGGAAAACAGAACGGGATTGTAGTCGTCTTGAGTGTTGCGATTGTCCATCAGGTGACACTATAGCTTCATCATGGCGAAAAAATCGACGGCAAAAGCAAAAGTGAAGGTCGCGAAGACAATCGCGAAAACGAAGGCGAGCGTTCCAGTCAAAGCAAAACCTGTCGCAAAACCTGCAAAAGTCAAAAAGCCAAACCCCTGGACCGAATCCGAAGTCATTGAGGCCTTCACGCGTTTTCGCGCCGCCAGTCCCGAACCGAAGGGCGAACTCGAACACGTCAATCCCTACACGCTGCTGGTGGCGGTCGCGCTGTCGGCGCAGGCCACTGACGTGGGTGTGAACAAAGCGACCCGCAATCTGTTTCCGCTCGCCGACACGCCGGAAAAGATGGTGGCACTCGGCGAGGAGCGCGTACGCGATCTCGTCAAGACCATCGGGCTTTACAAAGGCAAAGCCAAAAACGTGATCGCGCTCTCACGAATTTTGATTGCCGAACATAATTCCGAAGTGCCGCGTACGCGTGAGGCGTTGGAGACTCTGCCGGGGGTCGGGCGCAAGACCGCCAATGTGGTTCTGAATATTGCGTTCGGCGAATCCACAATCGCGGTGGACACGCACCTGTTTCGCGTCGGCAACCGCACGGGATTGGCCCCCGGGAAAAATCCGCTCGAAGTCGAGCTGGGCTTGCTGAAAGCCATACCGGCGCAGTTTGCGCGCCACGCGCATCACTGGCTGATTTTGCATGGGCGATATACATGCGTCGCGCGCAAGCCACTTTGCGGCAAGTGCATCATCGGCGATTTGTGTCGATGGCCGGAGAAGACGCTCTATGTCGGTATCTCTTAAGGGACCGACAGGCCCGACTTGCGCGGCTCGATCAATTCGGGGCGGGTGCCCGACAGCCGCTTGTGCATGTGAACCATGAACGTCATGCCGAACAGCGGTGTCGCAAGATTCACGATGGGAATCGACACGAAGGCCGCGATGAACATGCCGGCGGTGAAGACCGTCATGGAATGCTGCTTGCGCATGAGTTTTGCTTCTTGCGGCGTGCGGAATCTCATCGCGGCCAGTTCGAAATATTCGCGCCCGAGCAGCCACGCAGTAGCAAAGAAAAAGAGGATAAATCCCGCGCCGAGGATCAGCACGAACGGCAGCGCAATCAGATAGACCAGAACCGTCAGCAACGCGGTCTTGACGCCTTCCGCCATGGCGCGGCCGACCGGCAGCGCGACGCCCGGTTTTTCGGCGGGGTAGTGTTCGCGCTCCACGATGTCGGCGACGTCGTCGACAAAGAAGCTCGCGACCAACGACGTGAACGTTCAGCACCGTTGAATAATCAGGTCCGACCATGCCTTCGGCCCACATCTCGCCCATTGTGGCAAGCCACGCCAGCAGCCGCTGCAGCGCGATCGATATGGCGACGATCAGCACCAGTGCCAGCCCGACCGACTTCCACAGGATGGAGCGCATCGGCGGCGACAGGATTTGGGAAAGCGCCTTGAATGCGGCGTTCAGCATGGCGGGTCTCCGTGAAACTTACGGAGACCTAGACACGCGACAGGGTTTAGGCAAGGGCAGACGGCGTAATTACGCCGCGCGTTCGAAATCGCGACGGCTCACTTTTTCATCCTCATTCCAAGCCAGCGGCGCTTCCGTTTCCGAGTCAGCCGTTTCAGGAATGAGCCCCGGCGCATCGAAGATCTCGTCTGGAAAGGGATCATCTTCGCCCGTCACCTCCGGGGACGGTTTGGTCGTGTCGGCCCAATGCAGCGACGTGTAATCGAAGCCAAGCGCGA
>JAPLPA010000558.1:0-916 GCA_026400415.1 Afipia sp.
CCGCCGCTGCGGAAAATGCCGAAATCCAGCCGCGCATCGAGATCGAGCAGGATGCGCCTGATCCAGGGTCTCCACTTCGGTCGATTGCCGGGAAACAGATCGCGCACGGGACTTGTTACCTGTAAACGGCCGGGCTTTTGAGGGCCACACGGCGCGAGGGCTGTCATAGCCGAACCGGCGAGAACGGCCAATCACTTCAATGAGACAGCGTAAAGGGAGACGGGATAACCGTGGCGGTATTTTGATGGCACGCGTGGCGGGTTGAAGAAGCCAGATAATATAGTGATATATCAATGTGTTGAGGGGGTGTTCCCAGGAGGGCAATGATCCGGCTTTGGCGGCGGCGCAAACCTGAAAACCGGCAGACTTAGGGCCTTCAAATTGCCGGCGCAGGATGAGCCATGCGCGGGCGCGATTCCCGTCTGTGAAGAGGCGGCAGGAAGTTGCGCCGGCGAGGGGTCACGCCGCCGTTTCGCTGTGTATATAGGTGTGAAACGCGAAGCGCCGGAAACGGCGCGCCCAGCAACGGACGAACCGCAATGACCGAACAGCCGTCTGGCAAGCCGTTCTGGCAAACCAAGACCCTCATGGAGATGACCCCGTCCGAATGGGAGAGCATTTGCGACGGCTGTGGCCGTTGCTGCCTCAACAAGCTCGAGGACGAGGACACCGGCAAGATCTATTTCACCGATGTCGCCTGCAAGCTGCTCGATTGTAACTCGTGCCAGTGTTCCAACTATCCCGCGCGCCAGAGCATCGTCGAAGACTGCCTGCAGCTCACGCCGGAAGTCGTCCCCGACACGCCATGGCTGCCGCCGAGCTGCGGCTATCGCCTGATCTCCGAAGGCAAGGACCTCTACCCGTGGCATCCGCTGGTGTCGGGCGACCCGGAGACGGTGCATACGGCCGGCATCTC
>JAPLPA010000558.1:959-1609 GCA_026400415.1 Afipia sp.
GCAGGTGCCGAAAAAGGTCAGAACCAAGCGATGATTTGTCCGCTGTAGCCCGGAGGGCGAAGGCGGGTGCAGGTGCCGAAAAGGGTGAAGAAGGCGAGGAGTGTTTAGGGGATTAAGTTCAGCGTTGCTGTGCGACGTTCTTGCAAGCTTTCAATCGATACGATAAGAACAAATCAGAAACATTTAGCAGCCGCAGCGGTCATTGCGGCGTTGTATCCATCCGACGAAGCCAGACCCAGGCCTGTGCATTTCTAGAATATGGAGTGGCGGGCTAATCGGCACTGCCGTACTGCCGCATTATGGATACGCGGTCTGCCGAACAACGTAGTTCAATTATGCGGAGTGTCCGCAGTAGCAATACGGGGCCGGAAATACTTGTCCGAAAGTTATTGCACTCAATGGGATTTCGATTTCGGCTTCACGGTCGAGGACTCGCGGGCCGTCCTGACATTGTTTTAGCCAGCTACCGTGCCGTTGTTTTCGTGCACGGATGTTTTTGGCACGGTCATGGGTGCGCGAAGGGGAAATTGCCAAAAAGTAAGTTGGATTTCTGGGTTCCTAAGAGCCTGTCCGGAGAAAACTTGAATCTCTTGAATCGTTTATGATTCAAGGGAGGCGGTCCGATTCTTTTGGAGATCGCCGATGTGGAC
>JAPLPA010000108.1 GCA_026400415.1 Afipia sp.
GCTCAATCACCTTGCCGTCCCGAAGCGAGACCCGGCGATCCATCCGGGCCGCGAGGTCCATATTGTGGGTCGCAATCAGCATCGCGACCCGCGTCGCCTTAACGAGCTGCGTGAGTGCTTTGAACACATGGTCGGCAGTGTGCGGATCGAGATTGCCGGTCGGCTCGTCGGCAAACAGCACGCGCGGCGCATTGGCGACCGCACGCGCAATCGCGACGCGCTGTTGTTCGCCGCCTGAGAGTTCTGCAGGCCGATGGGTAATACGCTCGGCCAATCCGAGATAAGCCAGAATCTCTTTCGATCGCGCGACGGTTTCCTTGCGCGCGAGACCGCGGATCATCTGCGGCATCATCACGTTTTCAAGCGCCGTAAATTCCGGCAGCAGCCGATGCGATTGATAGACGAACCCGATGTCGGTGCGTCGGATCTGCGTGCGCTCGGCGTCCGACAAGCCCGACGTCGCCGTGCCGCTGACATAGACTTCACCTTCGTCTGCCTGCTCGAGCAGACCCGCAATATGCAGCAGCGTGGATTTTCCGGTGCCGGACGGCGCGACCAATGCGACTGACTGACCTTCCCAAAGCGCCAATGTCGCGCCATCGAGGATGGTGAGGACTGCCTCGCCCTGCCGGTATTGTCGGCGAACATCGTGCAGATAAACCGCCGGAACGTCTGTTTCCCCCTGCTCCATCGGTACGCTCATTCGTATCTAAGCGCTTCGATAGGATCGAGGCGCGCCGCACGCCACGACGGATAGAGCGTCGCCAGAAACGACAGCGTCAGCGCCATGATGACGACCGCTGCGGTCTCGCCGAAATCGACTTCGGCGGGAAGCTTGGAGAGAAAATAAAGCTCCGGCGAAAACAATTCGGTATTCGTCACCCAGGAAATGAACTGGCGGATCGATTCAATATTCGTGCAGATCAGCATACCAAGCAGAAACCCGACCAGCGTACCAACCACACCGATGGCAGCGCCTGTGATCAGAAACACCCGCATGATCGAGCCTTGCGATGCGCCCATCGTTCGCAGAATGGCGATGTCCTGACCTTTATCTTTCACCAGCATGATCAAGCCGGACACGATATTGAGCGCCGCGACCAGCACGATGAGCGTGAGGATCAAGAACATCACATTGCGCTCGACCTGAAGCGCATTGAAAAATGTCGAATTGCGCTGCCGCCAGTCGACCATGAAGATCGGGCGTTGCGCAGCTTCGGTCACCAATTTGCGGAAGCCGTCAATCTTGTCAGGATTGGTGGTGTAGACCTCGATGGACGTCACGTCATTCGAACGATTGCAATAGGCCTGCGCCTCGACGAGCGGCATGAACACGAAGGCGGCGTCATATTCGGACATGCCGATCTCGAACACGGCGGCGACTTTATAGGGTTTGATACGCGGCGTGGTGCCCATCGGCGTGACCGCACCGCGCGGAGCGACCAGCGTCACGCTGTCGCCTGCGCGCAGCGAGAGCTGATCCGCAAGGCGGCGACCGATGGCGACGCCCTGGCCTTCGTCGAAGCCTTCAAGGGTACCTTGCCGGATGTTCTTGGCAATTGAAGTGAGGTTGTTGAGGTCGGCGGATCGTATTCCGCGCACCAGAACGCCTGCGGCATTGAACGGCGACGACGCCAGCGCCTGACCCTCGATGATAGGGGCTGCGAGTTTAATGCCTTTGACCTTGCTGATGCGCTCGGCCACATCTTTCCAGTCGGTCAGCGGCGACTCCAGCGGCTGCACAAGCAGATGACCGTTGAGACCGAGAATCTTGTCCAACAATTCGGTGCGAAAGCCGTTCATCACCGCCATCACGATGATGAGCGTTGCGACGCCGCGCATGATGCCGAGAAAAGAA
>JAPLPA010000370.1:0-4670 GCA_026400415.1 Afipia sp.
CCGGCCTTGCGCCATCAGCACATCGACCTGCCGAAGCTTCGCAACAATCTCTTCCGCTGTATGCCTCTTCCTTGCCATCGATCTCATCCTCCATCCGAAAAATATACTTCAGGGAGGACCACTTCAAAGGGGGCAGATCACGGCAAAAGAAAGCAGCAGTGCAGGTATCGAAATCCAGAGATTGCGTTGAGCAATGGCGCGTCCGGTCTTCTCCCAAAACTTCTTATCGTCTGGTCGCCAATCGGTCAGCACGGCACCGGACAGAGCACCGATATGTTCAGGCTTGTGAATTGCCTCCATTTCTGGAAGTTCCGGCAGTTTGTTGAGCGCCGTCCCTACAACGCCACGTTCCATTTGCCGGATCGAGACGTGCATCCATACCAGTGCACCCGTAACCAGCAAAAACAGCAGCATGAAGCAGCTGGTCCACAAACCGGTCAGATCGGCCAATGCGCCAAAAGCGATCGGCAGCACAAAGCCACCGAGGCCACCGATCATGCCGACGAGCCCGCCGACAGCACCGACGTTCTTGGGATAGTAGACGGGAATGTGCTTATAGACGGCGGCTTTGCCTAGCGCCATGAAGAAGCCAAGCACAAAGATTGTGGCCGTAAACGGAACAAGCCCCATCTCGAGATGGAAGCTAACATTCCCGGTGATGGTCTTCACCACATAATCGGTTGGCGGATAAGAAAGAAGGAACGTAGAAGCGACGCCGACAAGGAACGTCCAGTACATAATGCGTCGTGCACCGTAACGATCCGACAGATGACCGCCATAAGCGCGGAAGACGCTGGCGGGAAACGAGAACATCGCTGCCATCATGCCGGCAGTCTTGATGTCCACGCCGTAGACCTTGATGAGATATTGTGGCAACCACAATGAAAGCGCGACGAATGCGCCAAAGACAAAGAAGTAATAGAGCGCAAAGCGCCAAACTTGGATGTTCTTAAGCGATTCAAGTTCAAGCCACGCGCTTTTAGGCTTTTCATTGCGTTCGCGTCGAGCCCGCACGATTGGGTCTTCTTCGGAGAAAATCCAGAAGATGATCCCCATTAAACCAATCGCAAGCGCCCAGACCTGAGCAACGGTTTGCCACCCGTAAGCAACCAGTACAAAAGGAGCTGCGAATTTCGTAACCGCCGCGCCAACGTTGCCAGCGCCGAATATTCCGAGAGCAGTCCCCTGTTTGCCTGCCGGATAAAATCTTGAGACGTAGGCAACACCAACTGCGAAAGACCCGCCCGCAATGCCGACAAAAAACGCGGCGATGAGGAATTCTGAGTAGCTATGCGCCCAGGTCAAAAAGTAGGTCGCGATCGCGGCTGCAATCATAACGACGGTGTAGACGCGGCGGCCGCCATACTGATCAGTCCAGATGCCCAGTAGCAATCTGATCAATGAACCACTGAGAATCGGAGTGCCGATAAGAAGACCGAACTGAGTGTCGTTGAGGCCAAGTTCTTGTCGGATACGGATCCCGATGATGGCAAATATCGTCCAGACTGCAAAACAGATCGTGAATGCGATTGTCGAAAGCCATAGCGCTCGACTTTGATGTTCACTTACCGAATCCACTGCGCCCATGATATCCCCCGAAACGATGTGTCCGGGACAACCGCATGCATCGCGCGGTGAAGTCTTGCGCTGGATCAATTGCGCTGACGCTGGTGACTTTTATGTCTAAAAAGGCAGATTGAGTTGATTGACCTGTCAGTTAGAATTGCAGTTAGCTACATCATCAATTGACTAATGTCACAGGAGTGCGGTTTTGCGGCACCATGAAATTTCCGGACTGCGGTCGTTACCGCTGTTTTCGGAAATCTCGGACGACAGCCTAAATCAGCTGTTGGCCGCAGCGCTTCTTCAGCAATTTCCGGCAGGGGTAGTTTTAATTCATGAAGGAGAGCCCGCAGACTTCCTGCACGTTCTTGTTGAAGGTCTTGTAGAAATTTATTCTGATCACGGCAGTGGCGAGTCAGGCATCACACTGTTGAAGCCAGTGTCTACATTCATTTTAGCAGCAGTCGTTTCTGACCAACCCTATTTAAACTCAGCCCGGACACTTGTTGAATCCCGGATTTTGATGATTCCGGCACGGCACTTCAGACATCTCTTTGACAAAGATTTGGTGTTCGCGAGGATTGTAGCCCAACAACTCGCATTTGCTTATCGCGGATCAATCAAAAAACTAAAAGGATACATGGCGCGATCGAGCATGGAGCGCCTGGCCAATTGGATTCTCGCGGAAGCGAAGTTGCAAAAGGGTTCAACCAATTTTGTAATCCCCTTTGATAGAGGTACCCTTGCTTCGCACATTGGAACGACACGCGAAAATCTATCGCGAAGCCTTGCGCTTTTGGCTGATCACGGCATCCGTATCAGAGGGCGCGAAATAGTGATTGATGATAAAGATAAACTTGAAATGTTTGCAAAGCCACAAAGTCTGATTGACGACCCTTCGTCTTAAAAGTATTTATTCTTCCAGAGACTCTTTCATTTTGCTGAAACTTTGGGCCGGACCAGCATTGGGCCGTAGACCAAGACGAATGTTACAAAAGCCACTATCCAAACCAATGCCGAAAGCCGCAGCAGCACGTCGGTTTGCGTGGAGAACAACGCAGCGCTCACCCTCGTAATGGCGGCAGCAACAATTGCTGCATAAACAACGTGTGTTCCAAAGTTCGCCTGGAGAGATCTTCCAGTGTGGCCGAGCGTTGCCCGCGTCATCACAGCCAATGTCAGTGTCGCCATCGCTCCGATTGTCCATGCATGAATTGCAGCACTTTGCGGAATTCCAAACAAGATGCTTGCAGCCAACAACAAGAAGCCGATGGGAACGAATAAGTATGCGATGTGAAGGATGAAGACCAATCGATCAGACCAGGTCCGATCGCCCGCCCAGCGAGCCAGCCTTAAAAAATGCAACACGCCTGCCGCTACCAGTACTTCGCCGATTGTTATGTTGTCTGGCAAAATGATCCACCCGAGCAAAGCAATCGCGGAAACCGCAATGATCACAACATCAAAACGATTAAATGCAACCGGCATCCGACCAGCCGGCTGACGAGCTAACCAATTCTGGGTGAAGCTTGGGATGATGCGTCCGCCGATCACCATTACCAGCAACATCATGCCGGCAATTCCGATCCGCATTCCGTTTTCGATCGGTCCGTGGTTTCGCGCCTCCATATGAAATACGATGTTCCCGACCAGAACGACTGAGACGAGAACTGCCACTTTCAGACTTTTGAGATTCTTTCCGGCGACAATCTCGCGCGCAATCACCACGAGAACGACAAAAAGAAAGCTGCAGTCGACAACCATGGCCAACAGCCAACCTGTCAAATCTGAGGCTAAAATGGCGATGCGTCCCAACAGCCATAGACCCGCCAAAGCCGCCAGTGACAGACCCCGAACGGGCAATCGCCCGGTCCAGTTTGGAACAGCCGTCAAGAGAAAGCCGACCATAGCGGCCGATAGATACCCGTAAAGCATCTCATGCGCGTGCCAGGCAATTGGGCTAAATGCAGTTCGAACCGTTATGTCGCCGTAAAATTCGGGGATCCAAATTGCAATCGCAAGAGCGGCGAAAATCCCGCTGAGTAAAAAGAATGGCCGGAAGCCGTAAGAAAACAATACGGTACTTTCTAAGGCTGGCATTCTACTTCGCGCTTCTACGTCCATCTTGGATCCGATCGCACCTTTAAGCATATTTCCGAACGAGCCGACGTCATTTACCGTGCAGAATATTATCAGGTTCGCCTTGGTCCCACGGTCGCCAATGCGTAGGACGTACGGCAATCTGATCGCCACCATCGACTTTCACCCAGCCTCGTAAAGCGCGGCGGCATGGAAACACAAGCGCGTGTGGTCCCTCGCTATCAATAACGGCAAGCGCAATCTCAATGCCGAATGGTGCGGTGCGGATAGGTTGCCACATTTCGACAGCATAACTGCCCGAGGGATTCAGGCTTTGATCTAGCTCAGGGCCTTGCGTGAATACCTGCTTGAGACATTCTGCTTTGCGCCAGACTACGCGCTGTCAGGAGGTTGTCTTGGACAAGTCCGTCGCCGAGCTGAATATCGCGCACTACCGCAAACTCTTGATGGCCGACTTAGGCGCGAGCAAACGCGCGACCATTGAGACGCTTCTTGAAGCAGAAGAAGCAACCCTCTCGCGGATCGAACGCGAGAGACGGCAAAAGCCGTCTAATCTTCGCGAGAGCAGTTAGCGCTTTTAGTGCTTCCGCTCTGGATCAAAAACGGAAGCGCTCTGCTCCGCTTTTCATGTCTGCAATTATTCAGTTTGCAGAGCCCGTTTTTTCTTACCAGTTGCCGACTGGATAGATTTTTAGTGTTTCCTTATCGGTCAGCGAATTAACTCGCGCCGCAAAGCCGATCTATTCGCAGATGCAGGATTTTCTATTTTCCCTAGTCCCAATCATTCTGACCAACACCCATGGCAAGCCATGGACTGCCGATGGTTTTCGAACGTCATGGGGAAAGGCCTGCAAGAAGGCCGGCGTAACCGGCCTGACGTTTCATGATCTTCGCGGCTCAGCCGTTGTACGGCTCGCGCTGGACGAAGCAACGGTGCCGCAGATCGCGACCTTCACGGGTCACAGCCTCAAGGACGTTGAGGCCATTCTCGACGCGCATTATCTCGG
>JAPLPA010000370.1:4703-8757 GCA_026400415.1 Afipia sp.
AAAACTGTAAACCGAGGTGTAAACCGTTCTCGTTTTAGGCGAGTGCCACATCGGCTAAGTGTTTGAATGATATGGTGGGCGCAGTAGGGATCGAACCTACGACCCGATGATTAAGAGTCATCTGCTCTACCAACTGAGCTATGCGCCCGGATCCATCCGGAAAGTCCGTTCAGGACGGCGTCGTTTAGCAAAGCGACCCCACCATGTCCAGCAAACGCCGGGGGTTTTCCCGCGAGGAACAGGCTGCGGCGATGCGCTTGTCAGGACGCAAAAAACCGCCGGAATCCGGCGGTTTTTCGTTTGAATGGCGATGGCTCAGTTACAGCCGCTGCGGACCAACGGGGCCACGGTCAGGACCATGATCGCGATCCGGACCAAAATCGCCACCGCGCTCGGGGCCATGTCCACGCCAGCCATGCGGGCCGCCCATGCGCGTAAGCGTCGCAAGGCGTCGCTTCTGACTATCGTCGAGACTCTTGTAGAGCGGATCGGCAGCGTCGGCGATGCGCTTCAGGCTCGTCGCGGTTGCGGCCATATTGTCTGCTCGCTCACGCAAGCGGGCGACAGGATCCCAGTCTTTGCCGGGCACCATTTGATCGGGGCCGCGATTGTCAGGTCCCCTCTGATCGCGCTCGGCACGCCGCAGGTCACGTTCGGACGCTCTGGCATTCGCACGATCCATCCGCTGCTTGGCAAAGTCGCGCACAGCGGCTTCCACCTGCGGCCAGTTCTTCTCCTGATCGGGCGTCAATTGCAGGCCGGCATGCACGGCCGCAATCTTCGCATCGACAAATGCGGCACGATCCTGCGCGCTCATCGGCGGACGATGGTGAAAACGATGCTGCGCGTAAACGGCCGTTGAGCCGATGACGGCGACGGCAGCAATGGCAGCGACGATGGATTTTTTCATGGCGGACTCCTTGTTCGATGAAACGAACATGGCATCCGTCTGCGTAGATTCAACTTAACGTTTTGAAAGATCGCGTTGTCTTACAAAAATGTAATGCAGCGACATTCACCCGCCGTACAGCATTCCCAGCTTGCGCGGCAACCACAAGGTGATTTCCGGCACATAGGTGATGATAACAAGAAAGACCAGCAACGTAATCAACCACGGCACCACGGCCTTGGTCAGTTCCGTAATGCCCATTTTCGCGATACCGGCGGCGACATAGAGATTGAGGCCGACAGGCGGATGGCAAAGTCCGACTTCCATGTTGGCGTCAATCATGATGCCAAAATGAACGGGGTCGATGTGCAATCGCTGCGATGCCGGAAACAGGATCGGTGCCATGATCAGGATGATCGACGACGGCTCCATGAAATTGCCGGCAAGCAGCAACAGAATGTTCACGACGAACAGGAAGCCGATCCAGCCCAGATTCATGTCCATGATCCAGTCCGCAATCGCATGCGGAATGTTTTCATTGGCGAGAATGAATGAGAACACGACTGCGTTGGTGATGATGTAGAGCAGCATCGCGCTCATATTGGCGGATGACAATAACACACGCGGCACATCCTTGAATTTTAGTGCCTTGTAGACAAACAACGAGACAAAGCCTGCATAGACGGCGCTGACGGCGGCGGCCTCGGTGGCCGTGAACAAACCACTGTAGATGCCGCCGACGATAATGACGACCAGCATCAGGCCCCAGAAACTCTTGCGGAAAGCCGTCCAGCGCTCTCCCCACGTTGCCTTATCCATCTTCGGATAGCCGCGTTTCTTGGCGAGATACCAGGTGACGCCGCACAGCATCGTCGAGAGCAAAATTCCTGGCAGAAGACCCGCCACGAACAGCGCACCGATCGAGGTGTTGGTCGAGATCGCGTAGATCACCTTCGGAATCGACGGCAACATCAGAATGCCGAGCGAACCCGCAACCGTGATGATGCCCGCGCCGAAATGCATCGGATAACCACGGCGGACCATTTCGGGTAAAATCACGCCGCCGATAGCCACAACCGTCGCAACGCTCGATCCGCAAACCAGCGCAAACATCGCGCAGGCGACAATGCCCGCAAGCGCCAAGCCACCCGTGAGATGGCCGATCATCGACGCCGCGAAATCAATCATCAGGCGGGCGACGCCGCCATGCGTGAGAAAATTACCTGCCAGAATGAAGAAGGGGATCGCCATGATCTCCCACTTCTCAATGCCGGTGAACAATTTCAACGCCACGACCTGTGGGTCTTCGCTGGTCATCGTGAAGAAGAAGGTCAGAACGGTCAGGCCGAGAGAAATCGAAATCGGCATCCCGGTCAGCATCAGGGATACGAGCAGCGTGAACAGCAGAATCGCGCGCGGGCCCGCCGGAATCGTTACCAGCCCGAATTTGGCGGAGATACAAAGCGCAAACAGAAGAAGCGGAATGCCGATCAGGATGTAGGCACTCAGAGCACTGGCCGGCTTGGGTTTTTGAAACACTGGTCCGCCGGCGGCGGCAGCGGTGCTCATCGTGCTGCTCCAGCGACGGCAACATCGTGGCCCACAATTCCCGGCACAGTCGGCGTGTCGTCGGCGATGCCTTCAACGTGCCCGTGATCGTGGTGCGGCAACTCCCCGGTTCTGGAAAAGCTCACCATGACCTGTATGAAACGGAAACTCATCAGATAGCTGCCGAACGGAATGGCGAGGTAGATCAGCCAAGCCGGCCATTCGAGATCCGGTGAGGTCTGATCGGTGTGTGCCATGTGGTAGACAAATTGTGTGCCGAGCGAGCCGATCACGAATGTGAAAAATGCGCCGCAAGCCAGACCGAACAAGACAACACGTTTCTGATTCTCCGGCGCCAAGTTCTGCGTGGCGACATCGACGCCGACGTGAATGCCGGTGCGCACGCCATAGGCCGCTCCAAACTTTGCCATCCACACGAACATGTAGATGCACAGTTCCTGCGCCCACGTCAGATCGATATGCCGCAAGAAATTAAAGGCCGCAGTGCCTGCAAGCGTCACCCACTCGACGTTATGGGCTTTGCCCCATTTCAAGACATCCACGGAGATGGTGGTGCTGTAGCGATGAACGACGGCAACAAAAATCAGCATTGTCGCCGCTGCGATCAGCGTGGCGATAATCACCTCTTCGAGACGGTCGAGAATCCGCAAAATGATTTTCAAGATTTGTCCCCACCCCGTCGGCCGCCTCTGCGTGCGGTCCGAAAGAAAGTCTAGCTTAAAAAAGTGGTCCGGGTCGATCCCGGACCACTTTGAGATTGTGGCGAAAGATTTAGTTCGTCTTGGCGTTGGCTTCTTTCTGGAACGCCTCGATCAGGTCCTTGCCGACGCGCGTCGCCATGTCATCAACCACGGGCTGCAAAGCCTTCTTCCACTCGTCTTTTTCGGCAGCCGTCTGGTCGTGGAACGTCGTCGTTCCCGCTTTCTTCATCGCTGCGAGCGCGTCATCGTTTTCCTTCTGCGAGATACTGTTGGCGAATTCGGTTGCTTCATCCATCGCCTTCTGCACCTGCGGCTTTACGTCGGCTGGCAGACCGTCCCAGAACTTCTTGTTCACGATCACTGCGTAACCGATATAGCCGTGGTTCGAGACCGTCGCGTGCTTCTGCACTTCATGCATCTTCTGAGTGTAGCAATTCGAAGGTGTGTTTTCGTTGCCGTCGATAACGCCGGTCTGCATCGCCTGATAAACTTCGGAGAATGCAAGCACCTGCGGAATCGCACCGAGCGCGCGGAATTGCGCGTCCAGAACCTTCGATGACTGAATACGCATCTTCAGGCCCTGAAAATCCGCCACATGGATCATCGGCTTGTTGGCCGTCATGATCTTGAAGCCGTTGTCCCAGTAAGCGAGGCCCGTGATGCCTTTCGGCTCCAGTTTGGCCAGCAGGCCCTTGCCGATCGGTCCCTTCGTGATGCGTCCGAGCGCGGCTTTGTCCGGCAGAATGTAGGGAAGATCGAATACTTCGAATTCCTTCACGCCGAGCGGGCCGAACTTGGCGAGCGAGGGCGCCAGCATCTGGACCGCGCCAAGCTGAAGCGCTTCGACCTCTTCCTTGTCCTTGTAGAGCTGCGAGTTCGGATAGACTTCGACCTT
>JAPLPA010000172.1 GCA_026400415.1 Afipia sp.
ATCTTGAGATCATCACTGCAGATCCGGAATCGATCAGTGCAAAAATAAAAAACGCAGGAGCGATCTTTCTGGGCGCGCATACGCCGGAAGCCATCGGCGACTATGTCGGCGGGTCCAATCACGTACTGCCTACCGCCCGTTCGGCCCGGTTCTCGTCAGGTCTCGGCGTGCTCGATTTCATGAAGCGCACGTCGATTCTCAAATGCGGTCCCGATCAGTTGCGCGCGCTGGGACCGGCGGCGATGACACTCGGCAAGGCCGAGGGTCTTGATGCCCATATGCGCTCCATTGCGCTGCGTCTCAATTTGCCATGAGCGCGCCCTCCCCAGACGATGCGAAGAACCGCGTCATTGCGATCACGCTCGACGAGGAATCGATCGGGCGGTCGGGTCCCGACATCGAGCATGAGCGCGCGATTGCGATTTACGATCTGGTTGAGAAGAATCTGTTTGCGCCGGAAGGCGATCATACCGGGCCGTTCACGCTGCATATTGGCATCACGGGCAACCGCCTGATGTTCGACATTAAGCGCGAGGACGGCGCGCCTGTGGTGGTGCATCTGCTGTCGCTGACTCCATTTAGAAGAATCGTGAAGGACTACTTCATGATCTGCGACAGTTACTATCAGGCCATTCGCACCGCGACGCCGGACAAAATCGAAGCCATCGACACGGGNNAAATCGTTACGATCGTGCCATCGACATGGGCCGTCGTGGCATCCACGACGAAGGTTCGCGCACATTGATGGAGCGGCTGGAGGGAAAAGTCCGAGTCGATTTCGAGACCGCGCGGCGGCTGTTCACGCTGATCTCCGTGTTGCACTGGACAAGGTGAGGGCGCGTGACCCCGAAAAGTGGATACCGGTTTTCGGATCAGATCACGCGCGAAAGGCCGTCCGCATGACGGCGCGTTCGCCGCAGGCGGTGCTTTTCATGTGCGGACAGAACAGCGTGCGTTCGCCGATTGCTGCGAGCCTTCTGCGTCAATTGGTGCCGCGCGGCCTTTACATCCAGTCGGCAGGTGTCAGCAAGGGCGGCGAACTCGATCCGTTTGCAGTCGCGGTGATGAGCGAGGCGGGCATGGATATTTCC
Organism: Afipia sp.; assembly: GCA_026400415.1. GTDB lineage: Bacteria > Pseudomonadota > Alphaproteobacteria > Rhizobiales > Xanthobacteraceae > Afipia. The sequence continues at coordinate 1,092 of JAPLPA010000172.1, forward strand.
AAACACAAACCCTGGACCGTGGAAGACCTTGAAGACTGGGAAGGGTTCAATTTCGATCTGATCGTCACGCTGTCACCCGAAGCCCATCACAAGGCGCTGCAAATGACCGCGACGTTGGCCACCGAAGTTGAATACTGGCCGACATCCGATCCTGTCGGCACCGAAGGACGGCGCGAGTTGCAGCTCGACGCCTATCGCCACGTCAGGGACGGATTGGCAGAAAAAATTAAAAAACGCTTCGGCCCGACGAAACTGGCGAATGAGTAGATTCAAGTCCTCTGCGCGGTTGTCGTCTGTGTTGCCTTCGGATAGTTTCCGCGCAAATTGCCTCACCCGTGAAATCATTCCCGCATGCTAGGTCGTCCAAAACTTGTTCTCGCGTCCGGTTCGCCGCGCCGTCTCAGCCTGCTCCATCAGGCGGGCCTTGAACCCGATGCGTTGCGCCCCGCCGATGTCGATGAAACGCCCAAACGAGGCGAGCTGCCACGCACTTGCGCCAATCGTCTGGCGCGCGCGAAGGCGGATGCCGCGCTGAAGTCCGTGCAGCTCGACGATGAATTGCGCGGAGCCTTTATTCTCTCTGCCGACACTGTGGTCGCGGTCGGTCGTCGTATTCTGCCGAAGGCGGAGCTGGTTGATGAAGCTTCGCAATGTCTGCGGCTGCTGTCGGGCCGCAATCACCGCGTCTACACCGCGATCTGCATCGTCACGCCGAAGGAAACGTTCCGGCAGCGTCTGGTCGAGACCAAGGTGCGTTTCAAGCGTCTCACCGAGGACGATATCTCGGCCTATATCGGCTCCGGCGAATGGCGCGGCAAAGCGGGAGGCTACGCCGTGCAAGGCATCGCCGGATCGTTCGTCGTCAAGATGGTCGGCTCGTATTCGAACGTCGTCGGCCTGCCTTTATATGAGTCCGTCACGTTGCTCGGCGGCGAAGGCTATCCATTTCGCTACGGTTGGTTGAATGCCGGCGGCGGATGACACGGCGAAAGCAGGCAGCAGCAGGCCGTGTCCGATTTGCGGCAAGCCGCCGACCGAAGCCTCGAAACCTTTTTGCTCGGAGCGATGTAGGGACGTCGATCTGAATCGGTGGCTGTCTGGCTCCTACGCCATTCCGGCGCGTGCAACGGATGAAGACGAAGACGCTTCGGATGGCTCATAGCGCTGTGCGATGTGTTCCGAAGACAGCATGACTTTCAGGTAGTTATCGGCGTTTCACGGGCGGTATTGAGGGCATACGAAAATCCAGTCGCGGCTGGACAGGCATGCCGCCTCTCACTATAAACCGCGCACTCCCTCCATGCCCGGTTCGGGCTTCATTCGAGGGCGATGCCCAGGTAGCTCAGTTGGTAGAGCATGCGACTGAAAATCGCAGTGTCGGTGGTTCGATCCCGCCCCTGGGCACCACTTCCTAAAACCCCGCCGCCATATCCTTCGCGCCTTGTCCCTGCACTTCCTTGTCCATTTTGGCATCGGTCGCCGCAATCAGCTTTGAGACGGTGTTGTTGCGGATCGCGACGGGATTGCGTTCATAACCTTTGCGCTGGAAAAAATTTGAGGTCGGCACTTGCGTGCGCATCGCTTGCGGCATCGACACCATGTCGAAGCCGTTACCGTCGCCGGTGAGATTCATCATTTCCAGTTCGGCGGCGCTGAGCGGTGCGCTGTATCCCTTGGCTTTGGCGAAGTTGATTGAGTCCATCAGCTTCAACGTCTGAAGCAACGGCCCGACATCCATGTCCAAATTCAAGGCGTGCACGCCGATGCCCTGCGGCGTCAGCCCCAGTTTTTCATGCGCGCTCCATTGATTGGGAATGGTTTTACAGAATGCGATCATGCGGTGAAGGATCGCCAACTTGCGTTCAAGCTCCTGCCGTGACGCCCCGGACGATTGCGCGGCCTTGTCCTTCAGCGATTTGACGATGACGCCGCCATGTTCGGCGAGCAGGCCGATGGTGTTGGTCGTCAGCAACTGGTTGTAGCCGAGTGCGGTGGAGATCGCGCGCGCGTTCGGATTGCTGCCTTCGAGTCCTGCCTGCACGTCATACTTGCCGTTGCCGCCGGACTCGAAGCCGTAAACCCGCACCGCCAGATCTTTCGTCAGGCCGAAGCCGGAGGCGACTTTCGCGTAAGCCCTCTTGTAGTCGATTTCGGAAGCGGGCTTGCGCGGCGCGAACTGAAACTGTTCCTGCGCGTTCTTCAGAAAATCTGCCGCCACCGCAATCGGCTCGCGTGGTGGAGAAGGCGGCGGAGGCGCGCCTGACGGATCGATCGGCATTGGCGGGCCTGAATAGACCGGAGGTTGCGTCAGCACATAGTCCGAGACCGCAATCGTTTCATTGCTGCGGCGCTTGGCGCTGCGTGCCCTGCGCTTCTCCGTGATCGAATTCCAATAAGCCTCAGCCTCGTCATCGAAGGCGCGACGGATCGCGAGATACTCAAGCAGTTTCTTTTTATATTGCGCTATCTGCGGCGAATTGTCGGGTGCGGAATTTTTCGCAGGCGCTTGGGCGCGCGCAATATGCGACGCAGCCCCCAACGCCATGCAGACAGCAAACCAGCAAACCAGTTGCGGTTTGCCGGTTCGCTTCATGCGAACACCGCAACGTTCTGGCGCGCCACCATCATCGGCTTGCGCTCAGAATTCCAAACCGTCATGGCCTGACTGGAGTAGCCGTCGGCAAGCGTCTCGGCTGTAGTGCGTACCAGCCACCAACCGCCATCGGTCTCCAACTTGTCAGTCAGCATGTCGATGGACCATGTCATGGTGCTGATCCGCGCGAATTTTTTGAACTTCACCATTGAGGCGGGTGGCGGCGCATCCGCCAGTGCCACCAGCGCCACCGTCGAGACCGGCGCGGCGGGGTCGCGATGCCGGAGCCACAACGTCATCGTAGGTTCCTTGCCGCTGAACTGAAAATTGCCCGCCGCAAGCCGGCTGTCGAAATGCTGGACGAAATTCAGTCCGGGCATTTCGCGAAAGAAAACCAGATAATTATCGGGATCCTCGACCGTCGGTGAGCCAACTTCGTTGAGCGCCAGTTCGGATTCGCGCGCAGCGCCGTAACACAGCGTCGCGCGCGTCGCCAACCCTGCATCTCCCGATAAGTCCGCGCTGGCGAACACGGTGGATTTTCCTTTGCGCAAGATTGCGGAACCGATCGTCACCGTGCCCGACGCGGGACCGACGAAGGCAAATTGCGCAGAGCGCAGCGGTGGCAATTCGCCGATTTGGCGCGACACGGCTTCGAGGCAGAATGCTGCAGCAAGGCCGCCGTAAATCGTGCGGCCCTGGAGCCAGTCTTCGGTCGCTGTGACGCTGCAAGTATCGTCATGCTTAGCCATGCTGGCCATCAGTGCAGAAAATTCCATCGTCAATTTCTCACAGCGAAAATGAATTCACGCGAATATACCGGTTCCATTTTGGCACGTCAGAACATAGCAGCTATGAGACGCGGCGTGCGGCGGCGGAAATGCGCCATTCGCCGCAGCTTTCCGATATTGAGTTATCCACAGGCGGCAAACGGACCTCGCATTCGCCATCTTGCTGGTCTGAACTCAATTCGTTGCGAACCTGCAAATCACGACCCACAACAAAAGGGCGACGGCAATGAACAAAGATAATCGGCAGTTCGATATGCCCAACACGCCGCGCCCGGTTCGCGCCGAATGGGAACGTTCTATCAATTCGTTGCGTCCGTATCTCTCGGCGGAAAAATTTGCCGAAGCCGAAAAGACTCACTGGCGCATGTTCGACCGCGCCAACAGTTGGTTCGAGCACGGTGGCCTGGCGGCGCGTCGCGAAAATCAGCGCTGAAATCTTCCGTCTGAAAAATTACACACCGCTACTGGCCGAATTCGGCAGCGACAGGACATCGGAGCCGGCACGATCCGGCGTGTCGTCTTTCCAACGAACCGAGCCGACGGGCCGTTCCAGCATGCGCCGGATCCTGATCGGCTCTGGGCCGATATGAAATCCGATGGCGTGAAGATGCAGCTCGCGTTCGGACTGCGTTGCGCGATTGCGCTGGCGTAAATAATCCAGCCATGTCGGACAGTGATAGCGCTCGGTCCACAATTCGGGATCGGCAATATCGCGTGAAATCGACCAGCCATAAGCGCCGTTGCGCTTGCGCGTGGCCTGCACCTTCTGCATGACATCATGGAATGCGCGTGCGCGATCCTGGCTGACGCGATATTCCACCTCCACAACGATAGGTCCGCTGCGAGATGTGATCGCGAGATTGACTTCCGGTTCGGCGAGCGCATCGGTGGCATCGCTGTTGACGCCATCGACGGCAGGCATGCGCAGCCAGATCGCAAGCAGTGGCGACGCCAGCATCGTGATGCCCGCGATGACGAGCGATCCTTCGACGCCCGTGACATTGGCGACATGACCCCAGATCCAGCTTCCGACAGCCACGCCGCCTGCGATGGCCGCTTGAAACGCCGCGAGCGCGCGGCCCGCGACCCAGCGCGGTGTCGCCAGCTGCACGCCGATGTTGAACAGCGTCACGGAAATCATCCACGACGTTCCGGCGACGACGAGTGCGGCGCCGGTCAGCCACGACCAGCGGCTGACAGCAAGAGTGATGATCGCAGCTCCCATCGTGAGTGCGCATCCGCGGATGGAAGCTTCGCTGCTCCAGCGGCTGCGAACGTTGGAGACGTTGAGAGCGCCGAGCACGCCGCCCATGCCGAAACATCCGAGCATCACGCCGTAAGTCTGCGCACTGCCGCCGAGCAGATCGCGCGCGACCAGCGGCAGCAATGCGAGCACCGAGCCGCCCGCAATTCCCGTCACCAGAGTGCGCGACAGCACGATACGAATGCTTGGCGAGTGCACGATGTAGCGCACGCCGGAGACAACGGCGCGGCGGAGCCTTTCAGGCGGTAACCGCGACGGCTCTAATGTTCGTTGCCAGAGATACAGAACGATCAGCAGCGGCACGTACAGCATCACGTTGCAGACGAACGCCGCTTCCGCGCCGGCCGCCGCCACGATGATACCGCCGAGCGCCGGACCGAAACTGCGCGCGATATTGTAGCTGATTCCATTTAGCGCCACCGCCGACGGCAGCGTTTCGGCGGGCACCTGTTCGCTGACCGATGCTTGCCATGCCGGTCCGAACAGCGCCATGCCGCTGCCGATCATGAAACAGAACACCAGCAAACTATTCGGCGTAATCAGATTGAAATGCGCCAGCACTGCGAGCGTCACCGCGCCCGTCAATCCGAGCGACAGCGCTGCAAGACCGACAATGCGCCGATCGTACATGTCGGCGATGGCACCCGCCGCCAGCGACAGCAGCATGATGGGCAGCATCAGTGCGGTCTGCACGAGTGCCACCATGTCGGCCGACGACGTCATCTGCGTCATCGCCCACGCGGCACCGACGCCGTTGATCATCAGTCCAAGATTCGACAGCAGACTTGCGAGCCAGATGCGCCGGAACACCGCATGGCGCAGCGGTGCCGCAACGCCATCGGCGGAGAGCAGCGAGCTTTTCGGACGGCTTTGTTGCAGCGTGCTCAAACTTGATCTTTCAAGGGTGTGGGAATCTCGCACCCAAACTCGTACAATCCGGGCCGCTTTACCAGCGCCAGGTGCCATCTTCCGCCCATCGCGACCGATAGCCGGTCAGCCGCATCCAGACTGTGACGATCTGGTCGAAGCCGGTCGCGAAATTGCAGGCTTTGTCGCGCGACCAGCGCGGGTCAGCGGTGACATCCGCGATGGTTTTTTCATTGGCGTAAGGCAGTAATTCGATGGCCTTCGTCGGATCTTCAATTTCCTTGCGATTGCCGATCAGATCGCGATCCAGTGTATTGGACAGTATGCAAGGCGTGCTGGCGTAGGTCGAGCGTTCGTCGTCGGCGATGACGGGCGCAGTGCCGGGTGGCGGCAAAATTTTATACGACATCAGCACTGCAGCTCCGGCGACGATTGCCAGTACGGCAAAACCGATTGCGAGTGCTAGAGCGGTCTGGCTGCGGTGAGATGATTTTCGCGCGGAAGGTTTCAGCGATGACATGATGACGGACAATCGGACATGTTTGCAAATTGTTCCCGGCGTTTATTTAAAACGCGCGGAAAGACGTCGTCGAGATTTGTATGATGGAGCGAATTTAGGCAAGCAGTTTGGGTCGGCAATTGTGCGGCGCAATGGGTGCATGTTCCGGGCGAGGACGCAGTTTTCCGCCTCATACCAATGTCTAAGTCAGATCCCGTCGCGTGCGATCTTTCTTGAGACCGCGGGTTGACCGCAACGATTCATCCGTCCACTTTCCCGCCAAATTCACATGAGGAAATTTTTTATGAAGAAGACTCTGATCGTCGCTATAACCGCGGCTGCGGCAGTGATGGCTTCGCCTGCCGCACATGCCCAACAATTCATCAACATCCTGACGGGCGGAACATCCGGAGTTTATTATCCGCTCGGCGTTGCCATCGGTAAAATCTACGGCGACAAAATTCCGAATGTGAAGACGCAGGTGCAGGCCACCAAGGCGTCGGTTGAAAATCTCAATTTGATCGAGCAAGGGCGCGGCGAGCTTGCATTCACGCTGGGTGACTCCCTGAAAGCAGCAATCGAAGGCGACGAGGAGGCTGGCTTCAAGACGAAGCTGACCAAGCTGCGCACCATCGGCGCGATCTACCCGAACTACATCCAGATCGTCGCCACTGCCGATAGCGGCGTCAAGACTTTGGCTGACCTCAAGGGCAAAACACTCTCGGTCGGCGCGCCCAAATCAGGCACCGAACTGAACTCGCGCGCGATCCTGAAAGCGGCAGGTCTGAGCTACAAGGATCTCAGCAAGGTCGAGTATCTGCCATTCGCTGAATCGGTGGACCTTATGAAAAACCGCCAGCTCAACGCGACGCTTCAGTCGGCAGGCCTTGGCGTGGCCTCGCTGAAGGATTTGTCGAGTTCGACGGACATCGTGGTCGTGGCGGTCCCGAAAGAGGCCGTGGACAGGATCGGCCCGCCGTTCATCTCGGTTATCATTCCGGCCAATACCTACACCGGCCAGAAAGCCGACGTGCCAACCGCGGCGGTGGTGAACTATCTGGTCACCAGTTCGGATGTGACCGACGATGTTGCCTACCAGATGACCAAGCTCATTTACGAGTCGCTGCCGGAGCTTGCGAACTCGCATGTTGCCGGCAAGGAGATCAAGCTTGAGACGGCGGCGATGGGAAGCCCTGCGCCGCTGCATCCGGGCGCGATCAAATATTACAAGGAAAAGGGTCTGATTAAGTAAGGCCCGTTTCGGCAGGAGATTCGACACGATGGCCGGGCTTGCCCGGCCATCGGCGTAATGTGGTAATGAAACATTCCCTCAAGGACCGATACCCATGCTGCAAGAACCCAGCACCGAAGAAAAAATCAAAGTCGATCTCGATAATTTCGAGCATGGCTTTCCGGATGGTTTCGGACCCGGCAATTGGGGCCATCTGGCCTATGTGATCGGCATAGCGTTCGCCACGTTCCAGATTTTTATTGCAGCCTATAATTTTCTTCCGAGCCAAGCGGTGCGCGGTATCCATGTTGGATTTCTGATTCTTCTCACTTACGGTCTCGTCGCCAACTTCACAGCCAAGACCGACACGCAGCGCGCCATCGGATGGATCGTCGGAGCGATCGGATTCTTCTGCGGGCTTTATCAATATCTTTTCTACGCTGAGCTTATTCAGCGCGACGGCGATCCGACGAAACTGGATCTCGTGGTCGGCACGGTGCTGGCGGTGATGATATTCGACGGCGTGCGCCGTCTGATGGGTTCGGCGCTGCCGTGGATGTGCGGCGCGTGTCTGGCTTACTGGTTTTTGGGGCAATATCTTCCCGCGCCGCTCAATCATCGTGGCTATGCGTTCGATCAGGTCATCACGCATCTGTCTTATGGCACCGAAGGCTTTTACGGCGTGCCGATTTATGTGTCGGCGACCTACATCTTCCTTTTTATTCTGTTCGGCTCGTTCCTCGAGCGTGCTGGCATGATCAAACTGTTCACCGACGTGTCACTCGGCCTTTTCGGCGGCACGCGCGGCGGGCCCGCCAAAGTTGCGGTTGTGGCGTCCGGCATGATGGGCACGATCTCGGGTTCTGGTGTCGCCAATGTCGTCACGGTCGGACAATTCACGATTCCGCTGATGATAAAATTCGGCTATCGCCGCGCATTTGCAGCCGGCGTCGAAGCAACGGCATCGATGGGCGGACAGATCATGCCGCCGGTGATGGGCGCGGTCGCGTTCATCATGGCGGAAACTCTCGGCGTCCAGTATTCGGAGATCGTCAAAGCGGCGGTCATTCCTGCGGTTCTGTATTTCGCATCCGCATTCTGGATGGTGCATCTCGAAGCCGGCAAATACGGCCTCGTCGGCATGAAGAAGGCCGAGATTCCGAATGCGTGGAAAGCCCTTGTCGATGGCTGGTTCCTGGTGCTGCCGCTGGCCGCGCTCGTCTACATGCTGTTCGAAGGCTTCACGCCGCTTTATGCAGGCAGCATGGGACTTGGTCTCACGGTGGCGCTCATTCTTGGTGCCAGCATCGTTCTGGGATTTTCCAACACCGTACTGCGTTACATTTTCTGGATCGGCCTTGCACTGGTTGCGGGTTCGCTGGTTCACCTTGGTGGCGGCACGCCGGATATCCGTTATGTCGCTGCTGTTGTGGCCGGCCTCGTCCTGATCGCCGCGATCACGCGCGGCGGCCGTGCGACGCTCACTGCCTGCCGCGACTCGCTCGCCGACAGCGCCAAGTCCGCCCTCACTGTCGGTATGGCCTGCGCCATCGTCGGCACCATCATCGGGATGATGACGCAAACCGGCGTCGGCACAATCTTCGGAAGCTGGGTGATCGGTCTCGGCGCGAAGTCGCTGTTCCTGGCACTCATCATGACCATGCTGCTGTCCATTTTGCTCGGCACGGGAATCCCTACGATTCCCACATACATCATTGTTGCGGCGCTGGCCGCGCCCGCGCTTTACAAGCTCGGTGTACCGCTGATCGTCAGTCACATGTTTGCGTTCTACTACGGCATCATGGCTGACCTTTCGCCGCCGGTTGCGTTGGCCGCGTTAGCGGCTGCACCTATCGCAAAGGAAAATCCCGACAAGATCGGATGGGAAGCGATGCGGATCGCGCTCGCCGGTTACGTCATTCCGTTTATCGCGGTCTATTCGCCTGCCCTGATGTTGCAGAACGGCGATCCGCGTGCGTTGGAACTCGGATTCTACGGCGCGGTGGTTTATGCGTCGATCAAGGCTTTGATCGCCATCGGGCTGTTCGGCATGGTTGCGATCGGATTTCTGTTTACCCGCATGACTCTAGTCGAACGTGTTCTGTCGTTTGTCGCAGCCTTATTCCTGCTCGGAGAATTCGATTACAGCGATCCGCTTGGCCTTGCGCTTGCGATAGGTGTTGTCATCTGGCAATGGCGCAAGCGGCCTGCGCCGACCGCCGCGACGGCGTAATCCTTGAGCCTCTGTCTCGCATCGGCGGGCGTGGTCAAAGCGCTGGCCGTGACGGCGTTCACGCTGTCATGGGTGCACTCGGTCGAGAAGATCGAATGGCAAGAAGACTGGCGCGTTACCTCGCAAGGACTCCAGATCGTGCAGGCGCGCGTAAAAGGTTCAGGCGCGGGCATGGAGCCGCCGCCCGATGCGCGGCTTGTGGATGGATTCTTCCGATGGAAGCCGCAACGCCCGGCGCTGCCTGAAGTCGTACTCGGCAATTCCGGCCTCGCAGGCGAATGGCGAATCTGCACGGATGGCAAGTGTCAGGACTTGTCCTTAATTCTTGGCCGCTCTGTTGGCACCGGCACGACGACGATGAGCGTCTGCAATGACGGTAACGCGGCAGTCCCTCCAGCGCTCGACGCAAGGGCGCTAACGGCGCGCGGCGAGGGATTCAACGCCAAAGGCGATATCGACCGCGCCATTGCGGATTACGACGCCGCCCTGAAAATCGATCCGGGCTCAGTGGAGGCGCTCAATAGCCGCGCAATGGCATGGCGCGCCAAAGGCGACCGCCGCCGCGCGCTGGCCGATCTCGACGCGGCTTTGAGACTGAAGCCGGATTTCGAGGTGGCGCGCGCCAACCGCAAGGTCCTGTTTCAGGAAATCGAGCGTGCCGGCGCGCATATGCCGCTGAAGCCGCCCGCGCA
>JAPLPA010000463.1 GCA_026400415.1 Afipia sp.
AATCCGGCAACAGACGAGCGCTTCTTGAACGCGGTGACGCTGACATATCTTACGATCTGCCGAACAAGGATTTCGTTGAGCTGAAGGATTCCGGCAAGCTCAACATCGTCTCGACGCCGTATTCCAATGGCGTCCAGTACCTAGGCATGAACGTCACCCAGCCGCCTTTCGACAATCCAAAAGTGCGTCAAGCGGTTGCCTATGCGGTGCCGTATCAGAAAATCATGGACGCGGTGCTGTTCGGTCTGGCAAAGCCGATGTTCGGCGGCACGGGCGACACGCAGGTCGCGTGGCCGCAGCCACATAAATTCAACACCGACATTGCCAAGGCCAAGGCGCTTTTGACCGAAGCCGGCTATCCAGATGGCTTCGAGACCACTCTGTCGTTCGATCTCGGCTTCGCCGGCGTCAACGAGCCGCTTTGCATTCTGGTTCAGGAAAGCCTCGCACAGATCGGCATCAAATGCACGATCAACAAAATTCCCGGCGCCAATTGGCGCACCGAATTGAACAAAAAAGTACTGCCGCTCTACACCAATGTGTTCTCGGGCTGGCTCGACTATCCAGAATACTTTTTCATCTGGTGCTACAGCGGCAAGAATTCGATCTTCAACACCATGAGCTACAAGTCACCGGAGATGGACACGTTTATCAACGGTGCGGTTGATGCAGCAGCGGTCGGCAACAAGCCGGAATACGACAAGGACGTGAAGGGCTTCGTCAATCTCGCATTCAACGACATTCCGCGCATCCCGCTCTACCAGCCCTACGTCAACGTCGCGATGCAGAAGAACGTTTCGGGGTACCAGTATTGGTTCCACCGCCGCCTTGACTATCGCGCACTCGTCAAGGCGTGACGAGGAAACGGGATCGTTCGATGCTCACGATGATCGGCAAAAGACTGATGTTTGCGATTCCAAGTCTGATTGGGGTCGTGATCGTCACGTTCTTGCTGACGCGCGCTTTGCCCGGTGATCCTGCCGCCTATTTCGCCGGACCCGCCGCAACCAAGGAGGCCGTCGAACAAATCCGAAAACAGCTCGGTCTCGACAAACCGCTGATCACGCAATTCTTCCGTTACACCGTTGATCTGTCGAAAGGCGACTTCGGAAATTCGCTAACGACCGGCCAACCTGTTTCAACCGAAATCCGTAACCGCCTTCCGGCGTCAGCAGAACTAACGTTGCTAGGATTGATGATCGCGGTGTCGATTGCGATTCCGCTTGGGATTCTCGCCGCCACCCGACCCGGTTCATGGATCGATCACCTGTGCCGCGTGCTGACAACAGCCGGCGTCTCGCTGCCTGTGTTCTTTACGGGGCTGGTGCTCGTCTATGTTTTCTATTTCAAGCTCGGCTGGTCACCGGCACCTCTTGGGCGACTTGACGTGTTCGGCAGCGTCCCGCCGCGCGTCACCGGATTCTATCTCATCGACAGCCTCCTTGCCGGCAATCTTCAAACGTTCCGTTCGGCGCTGAGCCAGCTCATCCTGCCGGCAGCAACGCTTGCGATCTTTTCGCTCGCACCGATCGCGCGCATGACGCGCGCTTCCATGCTGTCAGTTCTCGCGTCCGACTTTGTCCGCACTGCGCGTGCGAGCGGGCTGTCGCCCCGCAAAGTCATCGTGACCTACGCGTTTCGCAATGCGATGCTTCCCGTCATCACCACGCTCAGCATGGTGTTTTCGTTTCTGCTCGGCGCAAACGTGCTGGTGGAAAAAGTCTTTGCCTGGCCCGGAATCGGCTCCTATGCGGTTGAGGCTCTCATCTCGTCCGACTTCGCGCCTGTTCAAGGCTTCGTTCTGACGATGGCCGTGATGTACGTCTTGCTTAATTTGATCATCGACATTCTGTACGGCGTGATCGACCCGCGTGTGAGGCTCGAAGGATGAGCACCGTCGCTCCCGCCGTCGAGACACCGTCACCGCAATCGTCGGGCATCCGGGCCACGCTGTCGCATGCGCGCTATATCCTCGGCGAAAATCTTGTGACGGCTTTCGCATTCGGGCTTCTCGTCTTGATCGTCTTTCTCGCCGTGTTCGGGCCCTCGATCGTTCCCTACGATCCGCTGGCGAGCAATACCGCGCAAGCATTGAAGCCGCCGTCAGCTGCGCACTGGTTCGGTACGGATCAGATCGGTCGTGATATTCTCAGCCGCGTCGTTGTCGCGACACGTCTCGACTTCTTTATTGCCGCCGCCTCGGTCCTGCTGGTTTTTCTCATGGGTGGCATCGCCGGCATCGCCTCTGGTTATTTCGGCGGCTGGACCGACCGCATCGTCGGGCGGATCTCCGATACCATCATGGCGTTCCCGCTATTTGTGCTTGCGATGGGCATTGTCGCGGCGCTGGGCAACACCGTTCAGAACATCATCATCGCGACCGCCATCGTGAATTTTCCGCTGTATGTGCGCGTTGCGCGTGCTGAAGCCAACGTCCGACGTGACGCCGGATTCGTGCAGGCCGCGCGGCTTTCCGGTAACAGCGAATATCGAATTCTGCTCGGACACATTTTGCCGAACATCATGCCCATCATGATCGTACAAATGTCGCTCACGATGGGTTACGCTATTCTCAATGCAGCAGGTCTTTCCTTCATCGGTCTCGGCGTGCGCCCGCCGACGGCAGAATGGGGCATCATGGTCGCGGAAGGCGCGACTTTCATGGTGTCGGGCGAATGGTGGATCGCATTTTTTCCCGGCCTCGCGCTGATGATCGCCGTGTTTTGCTTCAACCTGCTCGGCGACGGGCTACGCGACATCGTCGATCCGCAGCGGAGGACGTGACATGAGATCGACGCTGCTCGATGTAAAAGACCTCACCGTTGAATTCGCGACACGGCGCGGCATCGTGCGTGCCGTTCAACACGTCAACATTTCGCTCGCCAAAGGCGAGACGCTCGGCATTGTGGGCGAATCCGGCTCCGGCAAATCCGTGACCTCCTACGCCGTGATGCGCATTCTCGATCGCGCAGGCAAGATTGCGGAGGGGTCGATCACATTTTCCGGGATTGACGTTAAGGACGCATCGGAAAACGAGTTGCGCGATCTACGCGGTCGCGAAATGTCGATGATCTTCCAGAACCCGCGTGCGGCACTCAATCCGATCCGAAAAGTCGGCGACCAGATCGAAGATGTGCTGCGCCAGCATGTTCAGACGGTCGACATGGACCGTGGTGAGAAGGCTATCGAGGCGCTTGAGCAGGTCAAGATTGCGCGGCCTCGCGAACGGTATCACGCCTACCCGTTCGAACTCTCTGGCGGCATGTGCCAGCGCGTCGTCATTGCACTTGCGCTTGCCTGCAATCCGCAATTGCTGATCGCGGACGAGCCGACGACAGGTCTCGATGTCACCACACAGAAAGCCGTGATGGACCTAATCGTGGAACTCACGAAAAGCCGCGGTATGTCGACCATTCTCATTACCCACGATCTTGGATTGGCGGCGGCCTATTGCGACCGCGTTGTGGTGATGGAAAAAGGTAATGTGGTCGAAACCGCATTGTCCAAGGACATCTTTGCGAAACCTGAGCATCACTATACGCGCAAGCTGATGCGTGCAACGCCACGTTTGGGCATCTCGTTGCGTGATCTCTTGTCCGACGAAGACAAGGCCGCGATCCCGGCGACTCCACCAACCGCGCCAGTCGACAATACCTCGCCGCCTCTCCTCATCGTTGATAAGCTCGTCAAGGAATATCCGCGCCAAGGTGTCACCAGTACGCTGTCGACGTTGTTCAGCCGCAAGCCACCGGTCGAGCCCGAACAATTCCGTGCCGTCGATGGAATTTCGTTCAGCGTCGCGCGCGATTGCCGATCCGATCCTGCAGCTTGGCGAAAAAATGAG
>JAPLPA010000584.1 GCA_026400415.1 Afipia sp.
CACCCCGCATGAACTGACCGTCATCGGACGCAAGCGCGATAGACCGAAGCCGCGCAAGTAGATTATCGTTCATTTTTCCATCTCGTTTCGCAATGCTTCCCAAGGTGAGCCAACCACTGCCTCCGGCGCCCTGAGGTAAGCGTGTTCGTAACCGGCATAAACAGATTCGCTAACTGCAGGAATTTGCAGATCAGAAGTGGAAAGACGGTCAACATTGACGCGCCGCCAAGCAAAGAAGCTCGACATCCGCGCGATATGCCTTCGATACATTGATTTCTCAATCTCGTCCGTTGTTAAAAAAATAATCGGCTTTCGAAAAATTACGGCAAATGAAATTGCGGTACTCGCATGAGATAACACTATCGCACTTTCCTGAACCAGCTCAGGCGTCGTCTTCCCAGTTTGCCACCGATGTGTGCTTATTTCGGGCGCCACCCCGTTCGATTTTGGATGCGGTGCGATGATAACTGAAAATCCGGTCTCGCATTCAAGCTTCTTGAAAAACGATTCGAGCGAAGCCCAGTAGCGCGCCGCAGTAACCGGCGATCGCTGTCCTAAAATTTCGTAATCCGGGTGATCGGCGTAGGCTTCGTCGAGAAAAACTACTGTCGTGGCCTTTACGGCTGACCGAGAACCTAAACGTTGGGTAATGATATAGTCATTGCCTGCAATCGGAATACGCCGTGCCGCCCAAGGTCTTGGCCAACGTGAAACAAACGGCGATGGTGCAGATCCCGCGGTAAGCCATAAGAACGGCGACTGCAGTTGGAAGCCATCCCAATCCAGGAAGAACAATTGCTGCAACGAGCGCTTAAGCCGGGATGCCGATCCTAGCAGGTCTTCGACCCGCAATTCAAAATACTCCTTCCAAGATACGGCCGACATACGGCTCTTCATCCGGCGGATTGGAAGCTCGCCCACCGTGGCAACCGTGTAGCGGATGCCGGCGCCACGCAGCATTCGAAAAAACTCCCGAGAACGCTCCGAAAGCAATACCTGCATGAAAACAACATCACGCCGATCCAGCGACGCAACAATGTTGTTTAAAGCAGCGGAATCTTCCGGTGTGACCGCAGTGCGTATCGCCTGAAATGCACCGCGAGAGCGCAAGTTTTCCTCTACTTTGAATGCTCTCGCGAGCTGGACACAAACCACCTCATAGCCCGCGACAGCAAACTCCGAACAGCCGAAACGATTCCAGTCACGCTCTGTAAAGAAGCTTTCAGTAAATATGACATACCGTGGCATGCTAATGCGGAACTCAGACTTCTTCCGAAAAGCAACGCCGCATCACTTCACTGACATAGCCAGTAGGCCGTCGTTCGCCGGGGTCGGGAGTGTACATTTGGTACTTAGCCATCGACCAATTCCGGCTTTACCGGACTGCAATCTCGGATTCGGGCACATCAACAACGATATCGAGTTGCTGCGCGTCCAGCATTGTCCGGTAATGGCTGGTCGTGGCGGAAAGCTCATCATGCGTACCCACCTCAACAGCCCGACCGTCCTGCATGACAACGATGCGGTCAGCACGGCGTATAGTGGAAAGGCGGTGAGCGACCACAATAACGCACCGTTCCCCACGAAATGATTCAATAATTCGCTGGATTGTAAGCTCAGTTATAGAATCAAGCTGGCTCGTTGCCTCATCAAGAATGAGTACATCCGGGTTACGCAGCATCGCGCGCGCAATCGACAAGCGCTGCTGTTGACCGCCGGACAACCTCACGCCTCGATCTCCAAGCCTTGTATCCCAACTTTCCGGCAACTCGCGGATGAAATCGGTTGCTGCGGCCCGCTCCGCTGCGGCTTCAAGCTCTTCCCGGGTAATGTCTTTCAGCCCGAACATTAAATTGTCAGCCACGGACATATTGAAGAGTGTTATATCTTGCGTAACCAAAGCAATACGCCGACGCCAATCGCCAATAATGTAGCTACGAAGGTCCTCACCATCCAGTTCAATACGGCCTTGCTGAGGGTCGTAGAGCCGCCCAAGAAGATTGACGACAGAAGTCTTGCCGGCGCCAGACGGTCCGACCAACGCGATCATCTCACCGCGCCGCACGGTCAGATTGAACCCATTCAAAGCCGGACGCTCCGAACTAGGATAGTGAAATGTCACATCCCGGAATTCGATTTTGTCGCGCAGTGATGTGAAGACGCGCTGTCCATCTGGCGGCCGCTGGGCGGATAGCGCGCGAACGGCCTCTTGCCGCTTTAGTGCATCGAGGCTGGTATCGATGACCACGAAATTTGTAAAAATTCGACTGATCGGACCTGTCAGGCGATAGAGGCACAAGACAAGAACGAGAAGTTGTGCCGCGTTAATACCGGAATTTGTCACCGTGCCGTATAGAAAAATTCCACAGACAAACAGGCCGCCCATTGTTGTAATTAGTGGAGACTGTGCTTCTCCAATCAGTTGCCGCAGAGTGTCATAATGAAAATACCGCTGCACTGTTGCGCGGAAAGATTCCCGCATCAGCCGCTCGGCACCGAGGAGCCTAATCAGCTTCAAGCCAAGCGAGGTTTCATGAACGAGCGTGTTCCATCGCTCCTGGCTTTCGGACAACGCTACTCCCGTCCGGTGCAACGGGAGCATCAAAACGCGCCTAAAGATTGCTCCAGAAATTCCGACGAGCCCCAACGCCGCCAGCGCCATACTCCACGATAACGACATCATGATAGCGACATAGATGGCGGCCAGGATAGAGCTCGCGATAATATCAGTCACCGCCTTGATCGAAGACGCAACACGTTGCGGGTATTCCTGAACAAGCGTTCGAAAAATTCCACCGTCTGATCGCGTAAAGAAGTCAAGTCCGACATTCAACATCGACTCATAACTGGCTTCGCTCAGCCGAGCTTGCACGCGGAGCGGCAAAATAATCGAAAGATAGGAGGTCGCGATCTGAAGCAGGCCTCGCGAGACAATAACGGCAGCCAGCAAGCTAACCAAGGTTGTCGCGCGCGCAACGGGGTCAGCGGGCATTACAACGCGCAATATCTCATCGACGAAGGGTATACGTCCGCCGGTTCCAAAATCTACGCCGTTGAGAAGCGGTATCAGCAGTCCGATACCCAGCCCCTCGGTCAGGGCTGTTATTGTCGCCACCGCAACGAACCCGAAAAACAACAGCGGCC
Source organism: Afipia sp. (assembly GCA_026400415.1). Taxonomy (GTDB): domain Bacteria; phylum Pseudomonadota; class Alphaproteobacteria; order Rhizobiales; family Xanthobacteraceae; genus Afipia. Next base: position 3,145 of record JAPLPA010000584.1, read on the forward strand.
CCGCGCCCACAACGCCGCCGCAAAACCTGAGGAATACGCGGTACTGATCGCGCAGGCCAACGCTGGAAATCATTGCGAGACCGCGCGACGCAGAATGATCAAACTAAGATCGCTGTCCGGCGCAATTGGCTCTTCGCAATGAACAGATGTGAACCCATGAGCCGCAAACTGCTTGATCCATTCCCGGCGAAAAACATTGTTTGGAACGAGCAGAAGGCAAATATGGGTTTTTGTAACCCGGCACATATGCGCGACAACGTCGAAGGACGGATGCACGAGCTCAATCGTTGCGCCATGCGAGTAAGTGAGATCGAAGCTCCGGTCCGGCTGCTTCAACAGGAACCGCTGAAACAAATCATGATGAACTTCACTTGCAGCGAATATATCCGGTTCACGATCGGCAAATAACTTCAAAGCAGACTTCATCGCATCGACGCCGGTTATATTACGATAACCGCGACGCCAGAGATTTATCATATGCCGCCCGCAATTGCAGCCAATATCAAAGATACTGGCCGACCGATCCGGGCAAACACGCTCAACCCAGTCAAGCAAGAGCTTCGCGTCGGAGTCTATCTCCAAGAAATTATGCGGCGTTTGCAGCTTTCCAGCAGCACCATGGGCCCAAAGCGTCGCATCAATTACACGCGGCCAGAACCAAAAAGCCTTTTCAAACGCGCGCTGGATGTTCTCGGAAAACGTCCGGGGCCGCCCTTCCAGTACGGCGTCAAAATGTCGGTCCCCTATCACCAAGGGAAACAACCACGGCATCTGAAGGTACGTATTGCGAAAGCGAATCCAGTCGATCATTTTTGATCGTCGACCTCTATTTGAATGTCAGCGCTTGACGTCTTGGAAGCTCAGCGGCGACCAGCTCTTGATCCGCCGACTGACGACGGAAGGTTCCTCGGCTTCATAGTGGCCGAACTGAGCATTGATCGAGGATAGTTCCGGCTGAGTGGCAAGAATGTCCAGTGTATGCTGCATACTTTGTGGGCCCTGCGGACCCGTCAACGCAAAC
>JAPLPA010000038.1 GCA_026400415.1 Afipia sp.
GTTGGGAGATCGAAACCGTCGGCCCGAACTGGAGTGTCGCTACGCGTTACGAGTTCCTGAGACTCGAGCCGCAAATCAGGGCGAACTTGGCGCAACCGATTTGGCTGCAGATCGCACGCACGATCCGCTGGATGGCCGGCGATTTTGCAACGGGATCGTTGTGGCGCGTGTTTCGCGCATCATGGCGCATGGGCGTCCTTCTCAGCTATTCGCAGGTCTTGTTTCTTCTCTGGTTTGGCCTGTCGGTGTCAGGCGGCTGGATCGTCGCGCGCGCGACTGGTTTGACGAATATCTACGCCATCATCGTCGGTGCGGCCGCCGCATTCGGAATTTTCGCGCTATTGCGCCCCATCGTCGGCGCGATGTTCGTCAACCAGTTAAACAATTGCTGGCCTTACCTGCGTGAATTTGCGCGCGGCAAGCCGACGGATTTCGACAGGTCCGTCGAAGTTCTGGCGGCGCGTATCGTCGTGGCGGCGAAAGCCGGCGACGCTGACGAGATTCTTTTGGTGGGACACAGCGCAGGTGCGATGCTGGCTTTAAATACTATAAAGCGGGCGCTGGAAATGGATCCCGATCTCGGCATACGGCGACCAACCGTGGCGCTGATAACTGTCGGATCCATTATGCCGCTGTTTGCAATGCATCCTGCCGCGTCAAAGCTGCGCAATACCATCAAGTCGATCTCTACAGAGCCGACGATACTATGGGCCGACTGTCAGGCCCGCGAGGATTTCATGAACTTCAGCGGCTTCGATCCCGTTGCAGGCGTCGGCATCGAGGCAGGCGAACAACGATGCAATCCCGTGATCTGGCAGATACCGTTTCAGTCGATGATCTCAAATCGGACATTTGGGCGAATGCGCTTCAATTACTGGCGCAAGCATTATCACTACATCATGTCGAACGAACGTCGCGCGGCTTACGATTATTATATGTTTGTTTGCGGCCCTGCCCCATTTTCGTTATGGGCGTCACCGCGCACGATCGGGGATGCTTTTGCGCTGGATGGTTCTTATCGCGTTCCGGAATTGAAAGCAGCCGAATAAACGTTGTCGCGGCCGCGCGCCGATTTCGCCGCTCTGAAGACGATTATTCGTTGTAGTTGAAATATTTGAAGCCGTGCTGCTTCACCAATTCATCGCGCTGCGCTTCGTTCATATCTTCCTGCATCATTTCCTTGACCATGTCGGCGAACGACGTGGTCGGCTTCCAGCCCAACTTCTGAAACGCTTTGGTTGGATCGCCCAACAGCGTTTCGACTTCCGCAGGACGAAAATAGCGCGCGTCGACTTCAACAAGGCAGCGCCCGGTCTTGGCGTCATATCCCTTCTCGTCGACGCCTTTGCCCTCCCAGCGCAGCGCGATATCGACTTCCTTCGCGGCGATTTCGACAAACTGCCGAACCGAGTGCTGCTTGCCGGTCGCAATCACGAAATCCTCGGGCTTCTCCTGCTGCAGCATACGCCACTGCATTTCGACATAGTCGCGGGCGTGTCCCCAATCGCGCAGCGCGTTGAGATTTCCGAGATAGAGCTTCTCCTGCAACCCCAGTTTGATGCGCGCCATTGCGCGCGTAATCTTGCGCGTCACGAAGGTCTCACCGCGAACAGGCGACTCGTGATTGAACAGAATGCCGTTGCACGCAAACATATTGTACGCCTCCCGGTAATTCACCGTGATCCAGTAGGCGTAAAGTTTCGCGACCGCATAGGGTGAGCGCGGATAGAACGGCGTGGTTTCCTTCTGCGGGACCTCCTGAACGAGGCCATACAATTCCGATGTCGAGGCCTGATAGAATTTTGTCTTCTTTTCGAGATTCAGAATGCGTATCGCTTCCAGAATCCGCAGCGTGCCAAGCGCGTCCGAATTTGCCGTGTATTCTGGTTCTTCGAACGACACCGCGACATGGCTTTGTGCCGCGAGATTGTAAATCTCGTCGGGCTGAACTTCTTGCACGATACGGATGAGGCTCGATGAGTCAGTCAGGTCGCCGTGATGAAGGGTAAGGTCATAACCTTTGTCATGCGGATCATGATAAAGATGATCGATACGATCGGTATTGAACAGCGACGTGCGGCGCTTGATGCCGTGGACCGAATAGCCCTTGGACAGCAGCAGCTCGGCGAGATAGGCACCATCCTGTCCTGTGATCCCGGTAATCAGAGCAGTTTTTCCGGACATTCCCTTAGCTTTCATATTGGCCGCAGCCCCGTCAATCGCGATAGCAGGCGACCACTCAATTCGATCAAACGTGTCGGCGCGTCAATGACCAATCCGCGCATGATCAGCAAGATACTTATCAGGCAAGTTAGGGCCAACACCAGATACTGAACCGCGATGGCACCGGGTAGCGCAGACGAGACGGTGGATAGACCAAATCCGGCGATCCGAACAGTCAGGATTGCAACAATAAGAACGGCAATCGCAAAGTTACGAGTCTGCCGCGTCGTGCGCGCAGGACCGAGAATCGCAAAAGCCATCAGCACGAACACGAACGGATAAATGGGCGCAAAAAAACGGTCGTGCAACTCGGCGCGAAACGCGCCGGGCGCGGCATTGACGAGGGCATCGTCAGGCGCCGGTGAAATCAAATCAGGAGTCGTCCGCTCGCGCACGCCGTAGGTGATGTTTTGGCTTATGTTGGAAAATTGCGACAGGTCGAATGCATAACTCTTGAAAGCCACGAGCGCAGGATCGCGTTTGCCCACTTCAAATCGCTGAAGATTACCGTCCTGAAGAACTAACAGCGACCCACGCTCATTTTTCTGAACGACGCCACGCTCCGCGATAATGTCGACTCTCTCAGCTGGGTTACGCTGGTCGTCGATAAAAATTCCCGACAAAACGCCGCCAGGCAACCGCTCCGAAATGCGGATCGTAAGACCGTTGAGTTTTGCGAATTCTCCCGGCCGCAGAATATTGGTAAGAACGTCTGCACCGATTTCGATCTGCCAGCGCTTGAGATCGCGCAGACATTGCGGCGCAAAATAAAGCGACAGGAACGAGACGAACAGACTTACAAGCAGCGACACGATCAGGAACGGCCTGAGAAAACGCCCGGGAGAGAGTCCTGCGGCATTCAAAACGATGATTTCGGATTCTGTCGCGAGACGATTGAGCGTGTACATCACTGCAATCAGTAGTGCGATCGGCGAGATGATCATCGCCAGAAGCGGAATCGCCAGACCGGTCACGCCGAGAAAGACGAGAATTGTCTGTCCCTGGCTCGTCATCAAATCGAGACCGCGCAACGCCTGCGTGATCCAGATGATCCCCGTCAATGTGAGGAGGACCATCAGGAATGCCTGAAGGGTGATGCGAACAATATATTTGTCGATCGCA
>JAPLPA010000392.1 GCA_026400415.1 Afipia sp.
CCAACAACGCGCCGCCGCGCGGCTGTCCATCGTCGTTCCGATCGCGCTCGCGATGATATTCCTGCTGCTGTATCTGACGTTTGGATCGGTGCGGCAATCCATTCTGGTGTTCTGCAACGTGCCGTTCGCCTGCATCGGCGGCGTCATCGCACTCAGACTTTCCGGCGAATTCCTGTCGGTACCGGCGTCGGTCGGGTTCATCGCGTTGCTCGGTATCGCGGTGCTGAACGGCGTCGTGATGGTGACGTATATCAACGACGTGCTGATTAACTATCTCAACGAGCAGCGCGGCAACTTCACGCTGCGCGAAGCTATCATGGATGCGGCACGCAGACGATTGCGTCCGGTGACGTTGACGGCGGCGATTGCAGCTCTCGGTCTCGTGCCGTTTCTGTTTGCAACCGGCCCCGGATCGGAGATCCAGAAGCCACTTGCCATCGTGGTGATCGGCGGATTGGTGACCGCGACATTGCTGACGCTAATCGTGTTGCCATTGCTGTATGAACGTTTCGGAATTTCAAAAGCGGCGCGCGAGAGCATCGAAGGTGTCTCAACACCTAACACACCATCGTGGATCGAGGAGAAGTTCCCGGAAGCGCACGCGCAATGGCAGAAAGCCATTCTCGCGCTGCGCTGGAAATATGCTCGCGGTTATGCGCGGCTGCGCTATTTCATTCCGATGCTGCGCAACCGTGACAGTTCGGCGCATTCGCCCACCGAGTAATGTCTACTGAGGTGATCGCAGCGATTTCTGAAAAAACGCCAGCACTGCGCCGAGAGCCAGCAGCGCGACGGAGAAATTCAACGCGTAAGAGAGCGATCCCGTCGCATCCGTGATCGCGCCGCTCGCGAACGGTCCGAGCGTTTGTCCGAGCCCGAACGTAATCGTCATGATACCGATCACCTTGGGCCACGCATCCGGCGGATAATTCAGACGCGAGAACGCCGTCGTTGCCGTCACCACCGCGAAGAATGAGTTGCCGAACACGAGTGCTGAGGTCGCAAGCCAGAACGGGGTGGCGCCGATCATCGCCAGCGCTGCACCTACGGTCAGCGTCGCCATGATGATTCCGAAGGTGCGTCCGGAATCGCCCTTCGTCATCAGTCTGCGCCACACCCATGGCGAGGCGAATGCCCCAATGCCTATGAGACACCAGAAAGCGCTTTGTGCGGCAGCGCTTCCTCCGGCATCGCGCACATAGGCGATCATGAACGTCATGTAGGCGATGTAGCCCGCGCCGAAAATAAAATAGGCAATCAGAAAAATAATCATCGGCTTCAGCGCAACGGGCGCGCTTGCGGTGGCGCTTTCGGGTGGCGGCGTATCGATAGGGTTTATCAAGAGTGGAATCGCCATCGCGATGGAAATCGCCCCGAGCGCTGCCCACACGATCCACCACGAACCGGGTCCGAAATACTGCAGCAGAAACGGCGATGCGAGACCCGAGACGATCAGTCCCAGCCCCGGTCCCGTGTAGAAAAGACTCAACAGGAAAGCCGAACGTTTTGGATTTGCCTGCGCGATTGTTGCGGCCAGCGCACCGCCGCCGACGAACGAAATTGCGGCACCGAAGCCGACCAGAATGCGCGCGAAACTCAATACGAAAAAATTTCCGCTTAAGGCGCAGAGGATCAGCGAGACGATGCTCATCAGCACGCCGAGCCACAAGGTCTTGAACAGGCCGAAGCGCCGGACGAACGCAGCACCTCCGAGCGCGCCAGCCAGATAACCTGCCGCATTCACGGTGTTCATGAAGCCTGCGGTTGAATACGACCATTGCAGCGACTCGCGCATGTCCGGCAGCACCAGCGAATAGGCGAAGCGGCCGATGCCGAGCCCGATGGCGGGTGCCAGCGACAGAATCAGGACAGTGCGCGCGGGATTGGGCAGTGGCGCAATCGAATCGGGGCTTTTCACGAAATCACTCCGGCGAGACGTGTAATGTGCCAGCTATCGGCTCGAACCGCCAACAGCGCAGGACGCAATGGTGTCTTGCCAATGACGCAGGGGCGTTTTAGCAAGTCGCGCACATTCCATTCAGCAAGGCATTCGATCATGGCGACGCACACGCTCCTCCTCCTTCCCGGCGACGGTATCGGCACCGAAGTGATGGCGGAGGTGAAACGAGTCATTGCGTGGCTGAACAAGCGCGGCATGGAGAAATTCGAGACCGAGGACGGACTTGTCGGGGGCGCAAGCTATGACGCCGATAAGGTCGCGATCACTGATGCCACGATGGCGCGGGCGCAGGCGGCGGACGCCGTGATCTTCGGCGCGGTCGGCGGCCCGAAATGGGCGGATGTGCCGTATGAAGCGCGGCCCGAAGCGGGGTTGCTTCGTCTGCGAAAAGACATGGCGCTGTTTGCCAATTTGCGTCCCGCGATCTGCTATCCGGCGCTGGCGGCTTCGTCGTCGCTCAAGCCCGAAGTTGTCGAAGGCCTCGACATCATGATTGTTCGGGAATTGACCGGCGGCGTTTATTTCGGCGAACCGAAGACCATCACGGATCTGGGCAACGGCCAGAAGCGCGCCATCGATACGCAGGTCTACGACACATACGAGATCGAGCGCATCACGCGCGTTGCTTTCGATCTCGCGCGCAAGCGCCGCAACAAGATGACATCGATGGAAAAGCATAACGTCATGAAGAGCGGTGTGTTGTGGAAAGAAGTCGTCACGCAGGTTCATGCACGCGAATACAAGGATGTGGAGCTTGAACATCAGCTCGCGGATTCCGGCGCAATGCAGCTGGTGCGCTGGCCCAAACAATTTGATGTCATCGTGACGGACAATCTGTTCGGCGATATTTTGTCGGACATCGCTGCGATGCTAACCGGTTCGCTCGGCATGCTGCCGTCGGCTTCATTGGGCGAGACCGATCCGAAAACCAAAAAGCGCAAGGCGCTGTATGAACCCGTTCACGGCTCCGCGCCCGACATCGCCGGAAAAGGCATGGCTAATCCGGTGGCGATGATCGCATCGCTTGTGATGGCGCTGCGTTATTCCTTCGACATGCAGAAGGAAGCCGACATGATCGATGCCGCAATCGCAACGACGCTGGCAAAGGGATTGCGCACCTCCGACATCAAGTCGGATGGCGCAAAAATCGTCAGCACATCTCAGATGGGTGAAGCGATCGTGAAGGAGCTGGACGCGGCGGCTGTGTGATCGGGCGCATCATTCGCGCATCGGGTGCCGACGATCATTGCCATCGATCCTTGGAGAGGTTGCGCGCGACGCAATTCGCAAACCCCATCGGGCCGTTGCAATCCATCGGGTTTGCGGCACTTGGCGCGCCGCCTGACTCAGCTGCCCGTCGCGTCGGCGCGGGACCACGCTCTTGTCTTGCAACCGGCGGCGCGGGTTTCCTGACCTCGATTTTTTCGCAGGTGTTGCTGTCACCAACTTCATAGCCTGCTTTGCAGGTGATCTTGGTGCAGCGGTCTCCGTCCACCTGATAGCCGCGCTCGCAGGACAGCGGGCAGATGCGACCGGCTTTGCTCTTGACGATATCAAGCGAGTCCAGGCTCGCGACCTTCACGTCGAGCTTCATGCCGGCGTTTCTATTGAACAACTCCATCGATTTCTGCGCGGCGGGTGTCCACGTGTCGTTGATTGCGCCGGTATTGCAACCGACACGACGCAACTCGATTTGCAGCTGGCGCGGAATATCGCCTACCGCGACGGGACCGTCGGTCTTCGGTGTACTCTGGTCAGGCGACAGCGATGCGACTACGCCGGACAGCTTGTTGCGCTGGGCCTTTGCAAGCCTGCTGTAAAAGCTGTTCGGGTAGTTGGCGATGAAGTAGTCCCACGCTTCCCGCGTGCCGATTTGAAGCGCAAGTTCGTAGTCGCGCCGAATAGCCGCATCGTCCGGCGCCGGCGAAGAACTTGCTACGGTAGCTGTTTCAGCCGGCACCAGCGCAATCGCATCGCCGCCAAGCGAGCCATAGACGAACGGCTCCTGCTGATTGGCCGTGGTCTTGATGACGTCGTCGCGCACCTTGCCGAATGCGAGCCGCAGTTCGAGGCCGGGAGTGGTGATGTATTTCAGGAGCGCGTTGGCGAAAGGGCTGTTCGCGCCATCGC
>JAPLPA010000243.1 GCA_026400415.1 Afipia sp.
GTCGGGAAATAGCCCCGCACGGATAGATAATCGGCGACATCCTGGTTCGACGCGTCACGCAGCCGCGCCAAAGTGACATGCGGAATAAATTTGCGACCCTCTGGATCGAAGCCGAAACGCTGCATCGTGCGTTCCAGTTCAGCTTGAAGGTCCATCAACGGGCGACTTGGTACAACGGATGCCACCACCGCACGCGGTTTCTTGCCGCCGAAACTCGACAATCCCTGAAGCGCCACCTCGAAAGGCCTGCGATTGATGCGCTCCAGCGTCGAGGCGATCTCGTTCGCCGCGAAACCGTCGATGTCGCCGATGAAACGCAAAGTAACGTGATAATTTTCAGGATCTATCCAGCGCGCGCCCGGCAATCCGCCGCGCATTCCAGACAGCGTCTGGCCAATGTCGGGGGGAATTTCCAACCCGGTAAACAAGCGCGGCATCAGGACACTCCTCGATGCAAGAGGATCACGAATCACCTGCAATGGTTTTACCGCAACGCGATGACAGTGCGAAGCGACCGCAAAGCGTGCAAATGCGAATTCTGCCTAGCCGCGTTTTTCAGTCACAGTGCCGGCAGCGGGATCACGCAATCCTTTGAGAAACGCCTCCACAGTAGGCAAAATGCGCTTCACGATGGCATCGACACCTTCGGCGGTCGGATGCAACCCGTCGCTCTGATTGAGCTTCGCATCGCCAACGATGCCCTCTAGAAAGAATGGATAGAGCGGCACGTTGTAGGCTTTTGCCAGATCAGGATAGACCGCATTGAACTTCGCCGCATAGTCGGCGCCATAATTTGGCGGCGCATACATGCCGCACAGCAAAGCGGAGACGTTCCGCGCCTTCAGTTTTTTCAATATGTCGTCGAGCGCGGCGCGGCTGACTTTTGGATCAACACCGCGCAGAGCGTCGTTGGCGCCCAACTCGACAATGACGGCTTCGGTGCCTTTGGGAATCGACCAATCGAGCCGATCTCGGCCGCCCGACGTCGTGTCGCCGGACACCCCGGCATTGACGATCTCGGTCTCAATGCCCTTGTCCTTGAGCGCTTTCTGAAGCCGGACCGGAAATGCCGCCGACGCCGGAAGGCCGTAACCTGCAGTCAAGGAATCGCCCAGAACCGCGAGCTTTATCGGCCTCATATCTTTCACAACTGCCGTTTCTGCCAAAGCCGTTGCCGACATCGTGACCAATACTCCTGCAGTCACGACAAGAAACGCCCGGGCTAGCCTCTCGACCGAACCCACCGAAACCCCATATGAAAAGTCCATGGACAGTCTCATCGCATCCTCATCGTCAGCCGGTCTTCAGCCGGACACCATTTCGATCACTAATGTCAATCTTTCGCTGGGGACGGGAGCGGCACGCGTTCACATCCTCAAGGATGTCAGCCTGCGCGTCGCGTCCGGCGAAGCCGTCGGGCTGATCGGGCCGTCCGGCTCCGGCAAATCCACGCTGCTGATGGTGATGGCGGGATTGGAACGTCCTGACAGCGGAGAGGTGGTGGTGAATGGTGCCTCTTTCAATGCGCTTGACGAAGACGCGCTGGCGCGATTTCGCGGGCGTCAGGTCGGTATCGTGTTCCAGTCGTTTCATCTTATCCCAACCATGACGGCGCTTGAGAACGTCGCAGTACCGCTCGAACTCGCCGGCCGCGACGATGCCAATGAGCGCGCGGCGCGCGAACTGGCCGATCTCGGTCTCGGCGAGCGGCTGCATCACTATCCGTCGCAACTCTCCGGCGGTGAACAGCAGCGCGTGGCACTGGCGCGTGCACTTGCACCCGATCCCGCCATTCTGGTGGCTGATGAGCCGACCGGGAATCTCGATGAAGCCACCGGCCAGCAGATCGTCGATCTTCTGTTCGCCAAACACATCGAGCGCTGCATGACGCTCGTGCTGGTCACGCACGATCTTGCGTTGGCACAGCGTTGCGACCGCGTCGTGCGATTGCGCTCGGGCCGCGTCGACGGGCCCGCAACGGATCGCCATTGGGTCGAGACGGCCTGATCGGCATGAACGTCACACAATACACACCGCGCAATCGCACGTTGCTGCTGGCGATGCGGTACGCCTTGCGCGAACTGCGCAGCGGGCTTCGCGGCTTCTATGTTTTCATCGCCTGCATTGCGCTTGGCGTGATGGCGATTGCGGGCATTGGCTCGGTGGCTGGGAGTCTGACTGACGGCCTCGAACATCAGGGGCGCATCTTGCTTGGTGGCGATGCGTCGTTCGCGCTCATCCAACGAGAGGCAACGCCTGACGAGCGCAATTTCCTCGACGCGCGCGGCAAGGTGTCGTCTGCGGCTGTCATGCGCGCGATGGCGCGTTCTGAAAGCGGCGAGTTTGCGCTGGTCGATCTGAAGGCGGTCGATAATAATTACCCAATGCTCGGCGACGTCACGCTGACCCCATCGATCGCAATGGCGGATTTGCTGGCGCGGCGTGAAGGCACATTCGGTGCGGCTGCCGATCCGGTTTTGCTGGCGCGGTTGGGTCTGAAAGCCGGCGACCGCGTGACCGTCGGCAACACTCCATTTGAAATCCGCAGCATTGTGAACAGGGAGCCCGACAAACTTGCCGGAGGCATCGGTCTCGGACCCCGCTTTCTCATTAGTGAAGAAGCCTTGCGGCAGACTGGCTTGTTACAGCCGGGAACGCTGGTGCGCTGGATTTATCGGGTTCGATTGCAGGGCAACTCCATCGATGAACGCGCAACGCAGGTGCTGGTCGACGATGCGCGTAGAGCGTTACCGGAGGCGGGTTGGGAAGTGCGCACACGCAGCAATGCCTCGCCGCAGCTCGAACGCAACATCACGCGCTTCTCGCAGTTCCTGACGCTTGTCGGACTTGCGGCATTGCTGGTCGGAGGAGTTGGCGTTGCCAACGCGGTGAAGAGCCATCTCGATCAGCGCCGCGACGTTATTGCAACGTTCAAGGCGCTGGGCGCGACAGGGCGCGAGGTTTTCACGATTTATCTGACTCAGGTCGTGGTGCTGGCAGTTCTCGGATCGCTGATCGGACTGGCCATCGGCGCAGCGCTGCCATTTATAATTGCTGCGACTTTCGGAAGAATTCTTCCGCTGCCGGTAGACCCGGCGTTTCACATCGGTGAACTCGCACTCTCGTTTGTGTACGGTATGTTGACCGCGCTTGCGTTCGGGTTGTGGCCGCTTGGGCGCGTTCACGACGTACCCGTCGCCGCGCTATTTCGCGAGCAAGTCGCTTCGGAATTCTACTGGCCGCGCAAGCGCTATCTCGTTTTGATGGCAGCCGTGATCGCGCTTCTCGTCGCAGTCGCGGTCGGGCTCGCCTACGACAAGCGCGTCGCTGCGGTCTTCGTTGCCTCGTCGATCGGCGTGTTTGCCGTGCTGCGCGGAGTTTCGATTGCGTTGATGGCACTCGCCAAGCGCCTTCCGCGACCACGCCTGACTATGCTTCGGCTGGCAATCGCCAACATCTACCGTCCCGGCGCGCTGACGCCTTCGGTCGTGATGTCGCTGGGCCTGGGACTTGCGGTTCTCGTCACGATCACCCAGATCGACGGAAACCTGCGGCGGCAATTCACGGCTGCGCTTCCGGAACACGCCCCGTCGTTTTATTTCATCGATATTCCGTCCGGCGATGCGGCCCGCTTCAGCGACTTCCTTAAAGAGACCGTACCGGCTGCAAACGTCGAATCCGTGCCGATGCTGCGCGGACGCGTCGTCGCTGTGAAGGGTGCCAAAGCGGAGGATCTCAAACCTCCGAATGACGTCGAGTGGGTTTTGCAGAGCGACCGTGGTCTGACCTATACCAATGAAGTGCCACGCGGTTCCAAAGTCGTCGAGGGCAAGTGGTGGGATGCGGACTACAATGGTCCGCCGCTGGTTTCATTGGAAAAAAAGATCGCCGACGGCTTCGGTCTGGAGGTCGGCGAAGAAATCACTGTCAACGTGCTCGGCCGCGACATAACGGCAAAAGTTGCCAATTTGCGTACAGTAGATTGGCAGAGCCTCGGGATTAATTTCGTGCTGGTGTTTTCCCCGAACGCATTCGCCGGCGCGCCGCATACAGGCATTGCGACATTGACGGATCAGGGATCCACGGTCGCTGGAGACGCTCAAATCATCAAGGCCGTCGCAGCAGCGTTTCCAATGGTGACAAGCGTTCGTGTTCGTGAGGCTTTGCAAACCGTCGGTACAGTCGTGACCAACCTCGTTCTGGCAATTCGTGGCGCCAGCTCCGTGACTTTGATTGCAGCGATTTTGGTCTTGGGTGGCGCTCTCGCTGCCGGTCATCGCCATCGCGTTTACGACGCCGTGATCCTAAAGACCTTGGGAGCCACACGGGCGCGCCTGATCGGGGCTTATGCGCTCGAATATCTCATTATAGGGCTGGCTACTGCGGTCTTTGGCGTCGCGGCTGGATCGATCGCGGCGTGGCAGATCGTGACGCGGCTGATGACACTCAGTTTTATCTGGCAGGCGGGCAGCGCAGCAATTGTCGTGCTCTCGGCGCTTGCCGTAACGGTTGGGCTCGGACTCGCCGGAACATTACTGGCTCTTAACCAAAAGCCCGCAACCGTACTTAGAAACTTATGACAATATGTAGCAGCAAAAAAACCGGTTTCGCGACATTCCGCCACGCGCCTGAACTTGTACCGACTATGGTAGTTTCCCACATACTGAGCGGGTTCGGAATTCTGTTCGATGAGTCGCGAGACGGCTTAACAGCGTTCCGGGAATAACTTATAGCTGGCGGCGCTGACCCTTCGCATTTGCCAGTCAACCACGAGGTTTCGACCATGTCGGACTTGGACCGCAACTATACATCACCATTCGGCCGGGCCGCCGGGCGCGCTGACGCCGCGACTGTCGATGCCGGTCTGCGCTCGTATATGCTCAAAATTTACAACTATATGTCGATCGGTCTGGCCATCACCGGTCTAGCCGCGCTCGGCGTTTATATGGCAGCCGTAACGACCGACTCTGCAGCTGCAGCCGGAAAGATCGGCAACGTCATGCTGACGTCGTTCGGCGTCGCCATGTTCGTCAGCCCGTTGAAGTGGGTTTTCATTCTGGCGCCGCTCGTGATGGTGTTCGCCATTTCGTTCGGTATCAACCGCCTTCGTCCGGCAACCGCACAGATGCTGTTCTGGGTGTTTGCGGCACTGATGGGCATTTCGCTGTCGTCGATCTTCCTGGTGTATACGCACACGTCGATCGTCCGCGTATTCTTCATCACGGCAGCTTCGTTCGGTGCGTTGAGCCTCTACGGCTACACCACCAAGCGTGACATGACGGGAATGGGTTCGTTCCTGATGATGGGCCTGTTCGGCATCATCATTGCGAGCCTTGTGAACATCTTCGTCGCAAGCTCGATGCTGCAGTTCATCGTTTCGGTCGTCGGTGTGTTGATCTTCGCAGGCCTTACCGCCTGGGATACGCAGCGGCTAAAGAACGACTACATCTACGGCTACGCCAGTCAGGGTGGAGACGTGGCAGAGCGCGCGGCGATCACCGGCGCATTGTCTCTCTACCTTAACTTCATCAACCTGTTCACGCTACTCTTGCAGCTTCTTGGACAGCGCGACTGACGAACGTGTCTATTGAATAGCTTAAGCCCCGGCCTCACCGCCGGGGCTTTTGTTTTGGGCTCTGCGATTCTAGTCTTTGACAATGTCTGTTGTGACGATACGAGAGGTCGCAATTGACGACTTACCTGCCATTACCGCAATCTATGATCACGCGGTGCGGACCGGGACTGCTACATTTGAACTTGACCCGCCTGACTTGGCCGAGATGAAACGGCGCTATTGCGCCCTTACCGAGAACCGCTCGCCGTATCTCGTCGCCATGTTGGGCGACGTTGTTGCGGGTTATGCCTACGCCGGCTCATACCGACCGCGACCGGCCTATCGCTTCACCGTCGAGGATTCGATCTACCTCGCGCCTGACAGCCAGCGTCGCGGCGTTGGGACAGCATTGTTACGCGAACTGATCGCTCGGTCCGAAGCGCAGGGCTACCGGCAGATGATCGCGGTGATCGGCGATTCCGCCAACACGGGATCGATCGCGCTTCACAAACGCGCGGGATTCGAGTTGGTGGGAACGCACACGAATGTGGGTTTCAAGTTCGGCCGATGGCTCGATAGCGTTCTGATGCAACGCAGTCTTGGCGACGGCGCGTCGAATCTTCCACGAGAGTAGTCAGACCAGTTCGAGTTTACGGTCGATCGCCAGCAAGACGCGATCCAGTTCGTGTCCGCGCCGCAGAATCTGTCCACTGGCCGCGATCACACTGTAAGCGCCCTGCTTGCGGGCAAGCCGGGGATCTTTCTCGACGCGGTAGATTGGAACTTCCGAAGCGCGGCGGAAAATTGAGAACACGGCGCGGTCCTTCAGAAAGTCGATGGCATAATCGCGCCACTCGCCGTCCGCGACCATGCGCCCGTAGAGATTGAGGATACGATTGAGTTCGAGGCGGGTGAACGTGACATTCGGCACCGAAGCTGGAGCGTTCCCCCGACCCTCTACCAAATCCGTATCGCCCGACATCGAACTCATCGGCATCTCCGCTGTGGCTGGAAGGCATGATCCTCCCGTCGAGCCGAAGCCGCAAGCACGAATTCGCTTGTCTTTCGGCGCGACAATGTGCCTGTCCGAACATCACGCGTAAGTTAGGTAAATCATAATGCGGCCTGATTTCGGCCAATCGTCTGCCGCGCTGAATGGCGATAAAATCGAAACTGCGTTGACCCGGTCCTTTCGGCACCGGATTCCTCAGCCCCCAGCCCCCCGGGGTCGTCGGGATCGGGTCTAGTTCGCAGTCGAATCCCCACACCTTTAGGTCAGCGCAAGCTGGCCTTTTTTGTTGGATAAATTTTTGGTCCTTGGGAGAACTAGTTCAGCGACGTGAATGCCGCACCCAGCATCGGTCCCGGTTTGTCACGGTTGCCGTCCTGAATATACACCGCAGCCGCATCGACGCCGTCGCGTGCAATATTTTCAAGCGGCACGCTCCAGCTGCCGGCCTTACCGTTCCAGTCGCCAACCTTGAGGATGTTGCGAACGACATTATGGTAGGTGATTTGATGGCCGCGATTTTCACCGCGGGCGATGGTGATCGGAACTTGCTTCGACACCGCACAAATCCAGATTTCGCCGGATTTGCCATTCGCAGCCGCAACGGCGACTTCCATCTGCATTCCGGACTTCTTCATCGTCACCGGCACCGACATGACGCCGTCGGTCTTTGTGCGGATAGCCGCCTGCTCGATACCCGCCTGATCGCTGCCAAGCACGTGAACAGAGCCGTTCACGACCGCCTGCGGCGTATATACGTCACGATCGCCGCGCATCCCTGAATAAGCTTTCTGACGTGCGCTGAACCGCGAATCCGCAAGCGTGTCTTTCCAGCCGAGATAGTCCCAATAATCCACAGGCAGACTGAGTGCGATCACATTCGGGTCTTTGGCAAGTTCACCAAGCACCTTGTCGGCAGGGGGACACGACGAGCATCCCTGCGAGGTGAACAACTCAACAACCGCGCGGGGATCCGCCGCCGACGGCGTAACCGTTACCATAACGGCAGCGACACCAAGAGCGCCGGACAGCAAAGTTGCTGCCTTAACCTTTGTCCGCTCTTTGAGCTCGTCGATAGTCACGCGCTTCACCGCAAAAATGTGATGCCTGCATTGGCAAGAACACAGCGTCGTTTTAGGCCGCCTTCCCGACGCCTGCCACTCACGTCGCAGTGAGCCCGTTCACGGATTCGTTTTCAAGCTCATTTCATCGGTCGTTTGATGGCAAAACAACCTGCAAAACTTCTCCGATCACGCGGCCAGCTTGCGCAGCACGTAATGGAGAATGCCGCCGTTGCGATAGTATTCAAGCTCATCAAGCGTATCGATACGACAGAGCAACGACACGCGCTTCGTCGCTCCGTCGCTTGACGTGATTTCCGCCGTCAGCTTCTGACGCGGCTTCAACTCGCCCTGCAATCCGCGGATCGTGACTTTTTCATCGCCCTTCAATCCGATCGACTGCCACGACGCGCCGTCCTCGAATGTCAGCGGCAACACACCCATGCCGACCAGATTCGAGCGATGGATGCGCTCGAAGCTCTGGCAAACGACTGCGCGAACGCCAAGTAGGCGCGTACCCTTTGCGGCCCAGTCGCGTGACGATCCGTTGCCGTATTCGGCACCTGCGAACACAACGAGTGGTACTTGCTCCTGCTGGTACTTCATGGCGGCGTCGTAGATCGACATCGCCTCGCCGTCCGGCCAATGCTTGGTCATGCCGCCTTCGGGAATGTTGCCGTCAGCACCCTTCATCATGAAATTCTTGATGCGAATGTTCGCGAAGGTGCCGCGCATCATCACTTCATGGTTGCCGCGCCGTGTGCCGTATTGATTAAAGTCGGCAGGCCGCACCTGATGCTCAGAGAGATACTTTCCCGCCGGCGACGTCAGCTTGATCGCACCTGCCGGTGAGATGTGGTCAGTGGTGATCTTATCTCCGAACATCGCAAGGATGCGCGCATTGAGCACGTCGACGATCGGCTCTGGCGTCATCTTCATGCCTTCGAAGTAAGGCGGGTTCTGCACGTAAGTCGATGACATGTTCCATTTGTAGGTGTCGCTGGTCACGGTCTTGATCTTGCGCCAATTGGTGTCGCCCTTAAACACATCGGCGTATTTCTTCTTGAACACCTTGGACGTGACGAACTTCTTGGTGAACGCGTTAATCTCTTTTGATGTCGGCCAGATGTCCTTGAGAAACACCGGCTTGCCGTTCTTGCCGATTCCGAGCGGTTCCTTAGCAAGGTTGATGCTGACATTGCCGGCCAGTGCGTAGGCAACCACAAGCGGCGGCGAGGCGAGATAATTCGCCTGAACGTCGGGCGAGACGCGGCCTTCAAAATTGCGGTTACCCGACAATACCGCCGCACCGATGATGCCGTTGTCATTGATCGATTTGGAAATCTCCTCCGGCAGCGGGCCGGAATTGCCGATGCAGGTGGTGCAGCCGAAGCCGACGAGGTTGAAACCGACCTTATCGAGTGAAAGCTGCAAGCCGGAATTCGCCAGATATTCCGCGACAACCTGGCTGCCCGGTGCAAGCGATGTCTTCACCCAGGGCTTGGCGGTAAGGCCTTTCGCTGCAGCGTTGCGCGCAAGAAGTCCGGCCCCGATCAGCACGCTCGGATTCGAAGTGTTGGTGCAGGATGTAATCGCCGCAATCACGACATCGCCGTGGCCGAGATCGAAATTGCGTCCGGCGACTTTGTAACGCTTGCCATCCAGCGCTTTCTTATATTCAGCCGCCATCGCGGCGGCGAAGCCTTCGGCAACGGCAGGCAAGGCCACGCGACCTTCGGGACGCTTTGGACCCGCGAGCGATGGCACGACGGAGCCGAGATCGAGTGTCAGCAATTCGGTGAACACGGGGTCTTTGGACTTCGAGTCGCGAAACAGCCCCTGTGCTTTCGCGTATTTCGTCACGAGTGTGACGCGATCGGAGGCGCGCCCTGTAGTCTTGAGATAGTCGATCGTTTCAGCATCGACCGGGAAGAAACCGCAGGTCGCGCCATATTCAGGAGCCATGTTGGCGATGGTCGATTTGTCGGCAACCGACAGATGATCCAGCCCCGCGCCGAAAAACTCGACGAACTTGCCGACGACGCCCTGCTTGCGAAGCATCTGCGTGACAGTCAGCACGAGGTCGGTCGCAGTGACGCCTTCCTTCAATTTGCCCTTGAGCTTGAAGCCGACGACATCCGGCAGCAGCATGGACAATGGCTGACCGAGCATCGCAGCTTCAGCCTCGATGCCGCCGACGCCCCAGCCGAGCACCGCAAGGCCGTTGACCATCGTGGTATGAGAATCGGTGCCAACCAAAGAGTCAGGATAGACGACCTCGAACGTGCCCTTCTTCTTGTCGACAGTGAGCTTGTCTTTCTTGGTCCAGACCGTCTGCGCGAGATATTCCAGATTGACCTGATGGCAGATGCCGGTACCAGGCGGAACGACGGAGAAATTGGAAAACGCCTTCTGACCCCATTTCAGGAATTCGTAGCGCTCTTGATTCTGCTTGTATTCTTCCGTGACGTTCTTGCCGAACGCCTTGTTGTCACCGAAGAAGTTCACGATCACCGAATGGTCGATCACCAGATCGACCGGGACCAGCGGATTGATCTTCTCGGCATCGCCGCCGAGTGCCTTCATCGCGTTACGCATGGCCGCAAGGTCGACCACCGCCGGCACACCGGTGAAATCCTGCATAAGCACGCGCGCGGGGCGGAATGCAATTTCGTGTTCGAGGGTTTTCTTTTTCGCCCATTGCGAAAATGCGACGATATCGGCCTTCTTGACCGTGCGGTCGTCCTCGTTGCGCAGCATGTTCTCGAGCAGCACCTTCATCGAGTAAGGCAGCCTTGAAATGCCTTTCAGACCATTCTTTTCAGCCGCCGGCAGGCTGTAATAGACATAGGTCTTGCCTCCGACCTTCAGGGTTTTCTGGCATTTAAAGCTATCGAGTGAGGGCATGAGGGCGATCCCGATTCAAAGGTTAGAGGCACCGGCAAAAGGTAATTTAGCACCGTCAGAACGGTCGGATCGCTAGCCAAACGTGCGAAAATCGGCGGCTGATTGTGTGCTGCACCAAGTTCCGGTTTTATAGAATCTTTCCAGTCTGTCCACCACACCGACTATGGATTGTCTGCCAATCATCGTGCTGATTGCTGGTGTACCAGCGCTGTTGTGCGCCAATCGAGAGCCAAGTCTCTGACCATGAAGCTAACGGGCCGAAACGTCAGATGCGTGCGCGGAGGGCGCGAGATTTTCTCAGGGTTGAATTTTGAAATTCAAGCCGGCAAAGCGCTCGCCGTCACGGGTGCCAACGGCGCGGGGAAATCGTCGCTGCTACGTATGATCGCGGGCCTGCTTCCGGTCGCCGATGGAGCTATCTCGGCCAGCGGCGGTGAGGCGGAACTCACGCTTTCGGAACAGGCTCACTTTCTCGGCCATCGCGACGCGTTGAAGCCTGCGTTTACCGTCACCGAGAACCTGAATTTTTGGCGCGATTTTCTCGGAGGCAAAACCGCCGACGCGAAAGCAAGTCTTGAATCTGTCGGCCTTGGACATGTTGCACAACTGCCAGCCGCCGTTCTTTCGGCAGGCCAACGCCGTAGGCTATCGGTTGCGCGGCTGCTTGCCGTCCAACGTCCGCTGTGGTTGCTCGACGAGCCGATGTCTGCACTCGATTTGTCGGGTCAACGGATTTTTGCGGCCTTGATGACAAAACATCTGAAAAGCGGCGGCTTGATCGTCGCCGCCACGCATGGCCCGCTCGGCATTCCCGCGAAGATATTGCGGATCGGGGGTGATGCGTGACCGCGTTGCTCGCCATCATCCACCGCGATATCCGGATCGCGCTGCGCGTCGGCGGCGGCGCATTGATCGGCGTGTTGTTTTTCCTGACCGTAATCGTCCTGATCCCTTTTGCGGTAGGCCCAGATCTCGCACTGCTCAAGCGCATCGGTCCCGCATTCCTGTGGCTTGGCGCATTGCTCGCGAGCCTGCTCACGCTCGATCGCCTCTTTACGTCAGATCAGGACGACGGCTCGCTTGATCTGATCGCCATGAGCCGCACCCCGCTGGAATTGACCTGCGTGGCAAAAGGTATCGCGCACTGGCTCGCAGCTGGATTACCGTTGATCGCCGCAACACCGTTCGTCGCCATTCTGCTGAATCTCGACGCCAACGCAGCATTCGCTGTCGCGCTGACACTGCTCGCCGGTACGCCTGCGTTAACATTCACCGGCGTGATCGGCGCGGCCTTGGCGGTGACATTGCGACGCGGCGGATTGCTGCTCGCGGTCCTGGTATTGCCGCTGTCGATCCCCGTTCTGATCTTCGGCGTCGCGGCGTCCAACGCCGCAATTACCGGTGCCTCATTATTTGGGCCGCCGTTCTCGATCCTGTGCGCCCTTTCACTCGTCGGCTTTGTCGTCGGGCCATTCGCTGCGGCGGCAGCCTTGCGGGAAGGACTGGATTAGGTGAACGCTGAGATCGCCACAGGCAACAAATCACCGTCAACAAGACCGACTCTCATTGCCTGACACGCGTGCGGTCATTATCAGGACCTCCATGAGTATTGTAGATCTCGCCAATCCGACACGGTTCCTTTCCCTCACGACGAAAGTCTTGCCGTGGCTCGCGGCTACAACCGCATTGCTGCTCGTCCTCGGACTTTATCAATCGGCGATGGCACCTGATGACTACCAACAAGGCGCGACCGTGAAGATCATGTTCGTCCACGTTCCGAATGCGTGGCTGTCAATGTTCGTGTGGGGCGTCATGAGCATCGCAGCTTTGGGAACACTGGTCTGGCGCCATCCGCTCGCAGACGTTGCGGCGAAAGCGGCGGCTCCCCTCGGCGCAGCGTTTACATTTCTCGCGCTGGTCACAGGATCACTTTGGGGTCGCCCGATGTGGGGCACTTATTGGGAGTGGGACGCGCGGCTGACCTCCGTGCTGATATTATTTTTGATGTATCTTGGCATCATGGCGCTCTGGCGCGCAGTTGAAGACCCGTCTCGCGCCGCGCGTGCAGCCGCTATTCTGACTCTGGTCGGCGCGATCAATATTCCGATCATCAAGTTTTCGGTCGACTGGTGGAATACGTTGCATCAAGGCGCATCGGTGTTTCGCGTTGGCGGTCCCACAATGGATAAGGCGTTCCTCATTCCTCTTCTCGTAATGGCGCTCGCATTCTCGCTGCTGTTCCTCACGCTGCATCTTGCGGCCATGCGAAACGAAATCATGCGGCGGCGCGTGCGCACGCTGCAATTAATGCAAGCCAGCAAGCAGGCGGCGCGACGCAAATGACGCTCGGTCCTTACACATCATTCATCATCACGTCCTACGCGCTGGTGACGATCGTGGTGGTCACACTCATCGTTGGGATTGCGCGCGATTTTTACCGCCAGAAGCAAGCACTGAACAACCTCGAAGCCCGTGGCGTGAAGCGACGCTCAGTTAAATCCTCTGGCAAATCCAAATGACCGGCCCCGGCATTGAGCAGCCGCGACGTCGCTCATGGCTTGTCGCTTTGCCATTAATAGCCTTCGCCATTTTGACAGTGCTTTTTTGGTTTCGGTTAGGAACGGGCGATCCATCCAAAATTCCCTCCGCGCTGATCGGTCGTCCCGCGCCTCAGACAAAACTTCCGCCGCTCGCAGATCTTACTCTCAACGGCGCGCAATTGGATGGCCTCAACCCGGCGGCATTCATCGGCAAGGTCAGCGTCGTCAACGTCTGGGCATCGTGGTGCGTACCGTGCCACGACGAAGCGCCGCTCCTGCTGCAACTGGCTCAGGACAAGCGGATTCGTCTCGTCGGCATCAACTACAAAGATTCCGCCGACAATGCGCGCCGCTTCCTCGGTCGCTACGGCAACCCGTTCAGCGCAGTCGGTACCGATGCCAACGGCCGCGCCTCGATCGAATGGGGCGTCTATGGCGTACCGGAGACCTTCGTGGTGGGCCGGGATGGCAACATCGCCTACAAGATGGTCGGACCTGTCACTGCCGACAACATAGATAGTGCGCTCAAGACCGAGATCGAAAAGGCGTTGCGCACCTCGAACTAGTTAACGCACCGCAACCAGAAAATAAATTTGCGCTTTTATCTGCCGTTCATTTTGCAGCCATAGCGCAGCCACGAATTCGCACATACCTTCTGCGCGTTGCAATTACCGCAACGACCGTCCTTGGAGGGACACAATGCGTTATTCTAAACTTGCTTCATTGACCGCTGCCACGCTCGCTCTCGGCCTTCTTGCCATCGCGCCATCGTTCGGCCAGACGCCTCAGCCTGCGACCGGCGCAAAGGCGGCACCACCGCCAGCCGCCGACTCGAAGATGGCACCGGCTGCGAAGTCCGACAAAATGGCCCCGGCCGCCAAGGCTGATACCAAGACCGATGCTAAGCCAGCTGCAAAAACGGAAGCCAAATCCGACCTGATCGACCTCAATTCGGCAAGCGCTGCCGAACTTGAAGCCTTGAAGGGCATCGGTAAGGCGCACTCTGCAGCGATCATCAAAGGCCGCCCCTACAAGGGCAAGGATGACCTGGTGGCGAAGAAAATCATCACCGAGAAGGAATATGCCGAGATCAAGGACAAGATCATCGCGAAGCAAAAGTAATTTTGCTTCTGAAATCTGATTACAGAACGCATCGGCTGCAAGGCCGGTGCGTTTTCTTTTGGGATTGCATCAGCGGCGCGCGGTGCCGCCGCGCTTGGTATCCGGGACGTCAGCAGTCGCCGGTTCAAGATGGTAGCGCTTGATGAGCGAAGTCTGCGCCATCGCAAAAATCGCCGTGATGGGGATGACGCCAAATGCCTTGAAGGTGATCCAGAAGTCGGTCGTCTGCGTACGCCAAACGACTTCATTCACGACTGCCATGAAAGCAAAAAAGATCGCCCATCGGATCGTGAGAATGCGCCAGCCCTTGGGCGTAAGATTGAACATCTGGTCGAACATCACCGCGATGAACGAACGTCCGAACAGCAGGCCGATACCCAGCGTTGCAGCAAACAACGAGTAGATGATCGTCGGCTTGAGCTTGATGAACATTTCGTCGTGAAAGAACAGCGTCAGCCCACCGAATACGAGTACGATAAATGCCGTGACGATGGCCATTAATGGAACGTGCCGCGTCACCACATAGGACGCTACGATCGCAACCACGACCGCGACCATGAACGGACCGGTAGCGACGAACAGTCCAAATTTCGCGTTGGCCGCAAAAAAAATCACCAGCGGACCCAGCTCGGTCGTAAGCTTGAACAGTGGATGCGGCGCGGATTTTGTCATGAGTCCTGTCCTGCGATGGCGCGCGCGAAGTCGTGCGCAGTAAAAGGGGCGAGATCGTCGATGCCTTCGCCGACGCCGATGAAATGCACCGGAAGCTTATATTTTTCCGCCAACGCCACGAGAATTCCTCCCCGCGCCGTGCCATCGAGTTTAGTCATTATGAGTCCCGTCACGCCCGCGGTCTTCTGAAATGCCTCGACTTGCGAAAGCGCGTTTTGGCCGACCGTTGCGTCCAGAACCAGCAAGACCGCATGAGGCGCGTTGATATCAACCTTCTTGATAACGCGCACAACCTTCTCGAGCTCCAGCATCAATTCGGTCTTGTTCTGCAATCGCCCCGCGGTATCGATCAGCAGCACATCGCGGTCGTCGGCCTTTGCGGCTTCATACGCCTCGAAGGCAAGACTTGCCGAATCCGAACCATGCGCTCGCGCGATGACAGGCGACTTCGTGCGTTCGCCCCAGATTTTTAGTTGCTCGATAGCGGCAGCGCGAAACGTGTCGCCGGCCGCCAGCATTACCTTCCTGCCTTCGGCAGAAAATTTCGCCGCGAGCTTGCCGATCGTTGTCGTCTTGCCGGAGCCGTTAACTCCGATAACGAGAATGACGAACGGCCTCTTGCTTGAATCTATTACCAATGGTTTCGCGACAGACGTAAGAACCTTCTCGACCTCAGCGGCAACGATCGCCTTCACCTCATCCGCCGATACCGATTTGTCATAGCGGCCTTCACCTACAGCCGCAGAAATGCGAGCCGCGACTTCGGTCCCCAGATCTGCACGCAACAACACGTCTTCGATGTCATCGAGCATCGCGCGGTCGAGTTTGCGCTTGGTGACAAGATCGGCGACCGCGCCGCCGAGCGAACTCGACGTGCGCTTCAAGCCGCTCGACAGGCGCTGCCACCAGCCCTGCTTCTCCTGTTCCGGCGAGTCGTTTGTCATTATGCAGACTGTCAACAAATGGAGCCGTGTGTTACCCGGTTCACGCCTCGAACGAAAGTCATCCGGCTCCGATGGATACGCCGCAACCGACACCGGAAGAAATCCAGTCCCGTGTGCTTCACCGTGACGGGTTGATGCTGGTGATCGACAAGCCGGCAGGCATCGCGGTGCACCGCGGCCCGAAAGGCGGGCCCAATTTGGAGGCGTCGTTCGACGCTCTGCGGTACGGCCTGCCGCGCCCGCCAGTTCTCGCGCACCGCCTCGATCGCGACACCTCCGGCTGCCTCGTATTGGGACGTCACCGCAAAGCGACGGCGTCCCTTGGGCTGCTGTTCAAACACGGAAAGATTTCCAAGACTTATTGGGCCGTTGTCGAAGGCGGGCCATCGGCAGACGAAGGCGAGATCGACATTCCGCTCGGACGGCTCGATGCGGAGCGCGGCTGGTGGCAGAAGCCAGACCCGAACGGATTTCCGTCGCTGACGAAATGGACAACGCTCGGTCGTGGCCAAGATTCTTTTGGTAAAGTCCTCACTTGGCTCGCGATGGAACCAATCACCGGACGTACGCATCAATTGCGCGTTCATTGCTCGGCGAGCGGTTGGCCGATTGTCGGCGATAATATTTACGGCAACGGGCCGCGTTTTGGCGAACCCACATTGCATCTGCATGCGCGAGAGATCGTCATTCCGCTTTCGAAGAACAAGCCGCCCGTGCAGGTAGCCGCGCCTGCACCACTTCATCTGCAGGAACGATTGAAAGCCTGTGGATGGAACGGCGAGCAGCCACGTGTGAATGAAATGGCGGAATCAGCAGAATAACCTCGCGCCGTCGTGGCCCGTCACTCGAAGTGAACGGACATCTCCCGGAATTTCGCCCGCAATCGCCACTGGAACGAAATGTTCGGTGCGGCCTTGCGTCGCACTTTCGATCAATACCTGACGGGTTGTACCGATCTCTGAATCAAGCCGGCGCGTCAACGCTGCCTCCCCTGTTGCACGCAAGCGCTTCGCCCGCGCTTTGACGACACGGCCATCGACCTGCGGCATTTTCGCCGCAGGCGTGCCGGGACGCGGCGAATAGGGAAAGACATGCAGGAATGTCAGATCGCATTCTGCGACGAGGTCCTGCGAGCGCGCGAACTTCTCCTCAGTCTCGGTCGGAAATCCGGCGATGATATCCGCACCGAACGCGATGTCGGGGCGCAGACGTTTCATCTGCGCGCAGAATTCAATCGCATCGTTGCGCGAATGACGCCGCTTCATGCGCTTGAGGATCATGTCGTCGCCCGCCTGCAGCGACAGATGCAGATGCGGCATCAGGCGCTCGTCATTCGCAATGACGTCGAGCAGATCGCAATCCGCCTCGATGGAATCGATCGACGAGATACGAAGTCGCTTTAGATCAGGAATGTGCTTGAGAATTTGCTTCGTCAGCGCTCCAAGTTTTGGCGCGCCCGGGAGATCATTGCCGTAGCTTGTGAGAATCGCGACCGAACGCGAATTTCCGCGACCGTAAGGAATGATGCAGAACGTACAGCGATGATCGCAACCGTTCTGCACCTGCACGAACACGCGCGGCATGCCGTTTTGGAAGCCTGACACCAGATGCGGTGCCATTTCTGTCACTGCCATAATATCGGTGACAGCGATCTTCTGTTCGTTTGAAATTCCGAACGTCGTCGCAGTATCCAACGCGACGCTTGCATCGCGCCAGGCAGCGCTGCGCATCTTGTCATCGTTGCCAAGCACCCGATCGACTTCGGGCATGGCCGCAAACATTGCGGGCTCGGTCTGTGCGGCGCATCCCGTCACGACGATGCGGGCGTTTGGTTGCTCGCGGCGAAGTCTCCGAATGGTCTGGCGCGCTTGTGCAACGGCTTCGTTGGTGACAGCGCACGTATTGACAACAACGGTGTCCGAAAGACCCGCGCCTTCGGCTTCGCGATGGATCACTTCGGATTCGAATGAAACAATGAGGGATCGAACCGGCCCTCGAACTCAAACGCCGCAGGCCCTGTCATCAGCACATGATCGTCGCGCTCACGCCATTCGATCTGCAACTCACCGCCGGGCAGCGTCATGGTCACGGTGCGATCGGTGCGCTTCAGTCGTGCTGCAGCAACCGCAGTCGCACACGCAGCCGAACCGCAGGCCTTGGTCAAACCTGCACCGCGTTCCCAGGTCCGCATCGTGATGTGATCGCGATCCATAACGTGCGCGAGCGTAATGTTCGCACGCTCCGGGAAAATTGGATGATTTTCCAAAAGAGGGCCGAAACGTCCGAGATCGTAGGCATTCACATCATCCACCCAGAAGATCGCGTGCGGATTGCCCATGCTGACAACTGATGGCGTGTGAAGTATTGGCGCGTCAATCGGGCCGATCTGGAGCTCGATGGACCGCGTGTCGCGGAATTCCTCTGCAAGCGGAATATCCTTCCAGTCGAATCTCGGCTTGCCCATGTCGACCGTATAGAGATCGGGAGACGGGCCCTGCCAGCAGTTTAACGTGCCGGCGCGCGTCTCGAACGTCAGCGCATTCTTACCGGTCTCGGCGAACATCCGCTGTGCGACGCATCGCATGCCGTTGCCGCAAGCCGCAGCTTCCGAGCCGTCATTGTTATAGATCCGAATATAGGCGCTGGTGCCCTGAGAGTGCGGCTTATGCAGCACCATCAACTGATCGTAAGGGACGCCATCCGGCGACGCGACTGCGCGTGCCTCATCGGGGCTAACGGTCGATGCCGAATCGCGCAGATCGACAACGACGATCTCGTTGCCGATACCGTTCATCTTGACGAAGCTATGATTTGCGAGCGTACCCATGCGAGAGTCCTGTGCCCGGTCTATATGGCTAATCAAGGTTCGGTTGACCAGAGCGGCACGACATCGCAAGCCCCTGTTTAAGACGCCCTTGCGCGGCAGTGCAGTTATGGAACGATGGCGATGCTTCGTGTTATTATAGGCGCACTGCCGCTGCAGAATGCGCCGACTAATCGGGCGACGGAGATATTCGAATGAATTGCGCTGGTTTTCCTCGTTTGGGGGCATCGTTGCTGATCGCAGCGGCTATAGCGGCGAGTTCACCCATTGCTTTTGCGCAAGCGCCGCCTGCGACCCCGCCAGCGGTCGCCACCCCATCGACGCCCGCCCCGACGCCACCGCCAGCCACCGCCACGCCTCCCACACCGGCCCCTGAAACGCCGTCGACAACGACCGCCACACCCACCACGCCAGCACCTCCTCCATCAACTGTAACCCCACCAACGCCCGCCCCAGCGTCACCCCCCACTGCAGCTCAAACACCCGCGCCGACGACGACTCCCAAAGCGCAAAACACCGATCCATTCGGTGAAGAGCAAACGCTGAAGGCGAGGAAAGTCGTGATGCTCAAGGGCACGGCGAACTGGGATTCGGCATTCGAGACACTGACCGGATCGCTGAAGACGTTGACTGCTTTTCTTGACAAGCAAAACATTAAGCCGGCCGCGAACGTCCTGATTGTCTACACGTCGACCGACGACACCGGGTTTTCCTATCAGGCCGAAGTCCCGGTCGATCAGGATCCGAAGAATCTTGGCAAAGGCATGACGATTGGCAATTCGCCGGAAGGCAAGACG
>JAPLPA010000035.1 GCA_026400415.1 Afipia sp.
CAACACGGTGCGTCCACACTCATCGCTGGGATATCGACCGCCAGCACCCGAGGCCCTCGTCTGGCCAGCACCAAAGGAGATAGTCAAAATGCAATCGCTAAACTAACATTCTAACCGGACCACTCCGTGGGGGCCGGTCATGACGAGACGAGGTTACGCATCGAAAACAGATTATCCTTGTCCGAAATGCAATACGGAAGCTTTTTTGTTAAACGCAAAGGAAATTGCCGAAAGCAGAAAAATATCTTTCACCGGGGGTTGTCCGTGCTGCGACGAGACCGGTTCACAAGCCGATTATTGGCTCAGTGCTTTGCGTACAGCTCAGCAATATAATTCGGAAACGCTTGGTGTCATTCTGTCTAAACTTGGTTCGGTGCTGGCTGCCGACCACAACTTGCGGCCTATAAAATTCCGATACGGACGAGATGCGTCTGCCCGAAATGTAGGTCCGGAAGATTTTCGTTGCGAGTGATAAGGAAGAGAAGCGACCTTTAGCTGTATTGCACGCCGACAATCGGCGCAAGCATGATAGCGACAATAAGTTCGTGCGCTCGAACATTTCGGCCAGCTCTGACCTGCTTAAAAACTCCTACAGCATCTAGATTAATTTCCGCGAGAAAGCATTCTATAACCGCTCGTTAAGCGAATTCATTCGCAATCGCCCAACACCGCATCTTCATTCGGCAGCATTCAGGTTCAACAGAACTGGATCCACTGGGGCGTTGAGCGTTGACGCCATCATTCCATAGCCAAGTCGTTTATCCCGCTCTGTAAGGAACGAAGATCGATCGCATGATGGGCCATATCCGCCGCCGCCTGGCGTTTGAACATGAATGACATCACCAACCTGCATCGCAATGTCTTGGTCTTTGGAAAGATGAATGGGCACCATTCTCTTTCCTGATTGAAGTATCTCAATGCGATTGGGTTGACCTGGGTCTCCGCCGAGAATTCCCGGAGGGCCTACTCTGCCGTGATCCATGACAAAAGATGCGCGCGCTTCACCACGGAGAAGTGCCACAGCATAGCGAACGCCAAATCCTCCTCTTTGCCGACCAGCCCCCGCCGACCCTTCAGCAATGGCGAACTCTTTAAACAGGACCGGAAAGCGCTGCTCAAGGATCTCGATTGGAGGCGTCTTGGCTATGCCGATAGTCGAGCAGCCATTTGAAATTCCGTCGAGTTCAGCTGATCCGCCGTACCCACCACCAGTAACAATGTACATCACAAAGCTATCGCCAGTTTGGGGGTCCATTCCGCCGATGGCGAGATTACCACTCGTCCCGGCCGGCGCGGCGAACAGTCGTTCCGGAAGCGCCTCGGCCAATGCTAGAAAAACAGCTTCAGCAATCCGCTGACTGACTTCCGCCGCGCATCCGGATACCGGTCTCGGATATTTTGCGTCCAGGAAAGTGCCGATCGGCACCGGAATAATTAGCGGCTCAAACGTACCCGCGTTGATGGGAACTTCGGGAAAGATATGTTTGACGGCAAGATAAACTGCCGATTTTGTTGTCGCAATTACGCTGTTCATCGGTCCGCGGCAGGGCGGACTTGAATTGGAAAGATCAAATTCCAAGTCTTCGCCCCGCTTGCGAATGATCAGATTGATTTCCAATGGTTCATCAACTACGCCATCCGAATCCACAATGGTTGTGCTGCGATAATCCCCGTCAGGGATTGTTGCAATCTTGGCCCGCATTTGCTGGCGAGCGCCTTTTTTTAGAAGTTCAATCGCATGCTCAACGGTATCTGCACCATATCTGTCGAGAAGCCCTGTCAGACGACGCTCCCCAATTTCGAGTGCGGCTGCCTGCGCTCTGATGTCTCCGATACGCTGATCGGCGATACGAATATTTGAAAGAATGATAGAGAGAATTTCGTCGTCGATTTCGCCGCGCTTGTACAATTTGACGGGCGGCAACCTCAACCCTTCCTGCTCGACTTCTGTCGCCTTTGCCGAAAACCCACCCGGGACCATGCCGCCTGTGTCCGGCCAGTGCCCCGTATTAGATAGCCACGCAAAAAGTTGCTTCTTATAGAAGAACGGCTTTACGAATTTTACATCCATCAGGTGTGTGCCGCCGAGATATGGATCGTTGACAATGAAGATGTCGCCGTCTTCGACTGTCTTTGCCCGATCGATTACTGCGCGCGTGGAGAACTGCATCGTTCCGACAAAAATTGGCAACCCCAACTCGCCTTGAGCAATAAGTTCGCCGGTTGAGCGATGATAAATTCCGTCCGAACGATCCAATCCTTCAGCAATCATTGGGCTGAATGCTGCACGTGCAAAAGCCATATCCATTTCGTTGCAGACTTGTTGCAACCCGTTCTGAATGACAACGAGAGTTACCGGATCTATGGTTTTCATATTACTTTCCTTCGGCAACTTTCAAAATAACGTTCCCAAGTAGATCGACGTGAACTTGATCGCCAGGATGCACTACGGTTGTCGCGTCTAGTTGCTCGAGGATCGCCGGGCCTTCAAATTTGCTATTTAATGGAAGGCGTTCTCGATCGTAAATCGGAGTTTCTAACCACCCCTCATCAAACCACACGCGCCTTGTATCTGCTTGCGCGGCTGCAACCGTTTTTTCCGTTTTCTGCGATGTTAGAGCATCAACGGGGAACGGCTTGCGCTTTCCGACGACTGCCGTATGCAGGTTCACAAGAACCGGCTTTATCTCCGGCAACGCAACTCTGAAGCGGTTCCAGTAAGCTTTGGAAAACGCTTCGTGGAGTTCATTTATTTTCACGGCGCGGCTAGAAATTGCCACGTTGAGAATATGTGTCTGCCCCTGAAACTGCATGTCAGCAGTATGGAAGACATGCACGCAGTCTATTTCAACATTCTCTTGCTTAACAATACGCTGACCTTCTTCGATATGCGCATCAAGAACAGTTACCAGATCCGCTTCACTAACGAGCGGAAGGGCCCTGTTGATCGTCCGCACGAAGTCATGACGCAAATCGGCAACGAGGCACCCGAGCGCATTCGTCAGTCCTGGGCGCGCAGGAATGAGAACCTTGGGGATACCGAGTTCGCGTGCGAGCGCTGCGGCGTGCAACGGCCCTGCTCCACCAAACGCGAACAAAACGAAATCGCGTGGGTCGTGTCCCCGTGAAAGCGAGACGAGACGGATTGCTCCGGCCATTTTATCGTTAGCGACGCGAACCACGGCTGCAGCAGCCTCTTCACCGCTAAGGTTAAGCGCATCGCCCACGTATAATTTCAAGGATTGGCCGACGGTAACTAGGGTTGATGATTTCTCAACCCCGAGCAATCGCGCTGGATTGAGACGGCCTAAGACTAAGTTTGCGTCGGTTATGGTTGGCTCGATACCTCCTCGCCCAAAACAGATCGGCCCCGGAATCGCACCCGCGCTCTTGGGACCGATTTGGAGCAATCCAGCTTCGTTGACATGAGCAATCGATCCTCCTCCAGCGCCAACTGTGTGCACGTCAACCATCGGCACGTGAATGGGCATGGCGTATTCAATCTCAAGCTCGGACGATACCAATGGCACCCCGTCCTGAATCAAAGCCACGTCGGTGGAGGTCCCACCCATGTCGTAGGTAACAACATTCGGAAATCCTGCGGCGGTTGCGGTACTTGCCGCAGCTATAACGCCAGACGCAGGCCCTGACATTACGGTGTGGACGGCAGCATGAGTGACAATCGAGGAAGAAGCGGTTCCTCCATTGCCTTGCATTACAAGAAGTTTTCGCTTGAGCCCGCGCTCCTTCAGCTCAGCTTCCAGCTTATTGAGATAGCGATCTAAAATTGGTTGAACCGATCCGTTCACCGCTGCGGTTACACCGCGTTCATACTCCCGGCACTCGGCGATAATTTGATGACCGGCTGTCACATACTCGTTTGGCCAGATCGACTTGATAATTTCGATGGCCCGCAATTCGTGTACCGGATTGGCATATGAGTGCAGGAAATGAACAACGATTGACTCAGCGCCTAACTCCAGGAGCTTTTTGACAACCTCTCTGACCTCGTCCTCGCCGAGCGGTTCGACAACTTTGCCTGATGCATCCATGCGTTCCGCAACCTCGAAACGCAAATCCCGCGGGATGATGGGATCGAATGTTCCGATCAGGCCGTAAGGGTTCGGCCTTGTGCGCCGGCCGAGTTCGAGGATATCCCGAAATCCTTTAGTCGTAATAAGACCGCATTTTGCAAGCTTGCGTTCAAGCAATGCGTTTGTCGTGGCCGTTGTGCCGTGGATAAAGAGATCAATGCCACTTGCGTTCTTTCCGGTCTTCTCCAATGCAGCGAGCACGCCGTGGGCTTGATTGGCCGTGGTCGTCGGCACTTTTGCGAACTGCAATCCACCATTAGCGGGGTCGTGCAGAATGAGGTCAGTGAACGTTCCGCCGACGTCGCATCCTACAATAACCGATCCCATGGCGATTCCATTTTGGGCTATATCGTTCGCACTCAAATGAGTTTTTGCCATTTTCGGTGCCGAAATCGAGCGGCAAAACCTAAGTATCGGACCTGGCTTCGTTTACGGCGGACACGCAGCCTATTCCGGCTCCAATCTACGATGGAGCCGGACAGATCACATTGTTTTACATCTAGTGTTCAAGATCCGCAGGTACGTATGCCTTTACGTCACCCGCCTTCTGGTTCATTCGGCCTGCATAAATCGGTTTTCCGCCGGTTGTCGGACCAGGATACTGCAGGAAGATGATCTTGCCTCCCGTTTCCGTTTTCATTTCGTATTCGAAATGCGGATCAGGCATAAACGCAAAGGTCCCCGGCTTGTAGATCTTGTCCCCGAACTGGAATTCTCCCTCTAAGATGTACCAGACCTGCGCGAAGTCATGCTTGTGCAGCGGAAAACTGGCGCCAGGCTCGTACTTTAGGATACCGGCATTTGGCTCAGTAGGACGATCGGGGTTGGGATGAAAAAGGAACTTGGTCTTGTTCATGAAACGACCCATTTCCCACTCCATCTCGCTCACGTGCTTGAATTCTGGGGCGTAGTGCGTGATTTCTTTGCTCATATTATGCTCCCGGCGTATTTTACATCCAAGATGTTTATTCTTGTATCCAAAACTGCTAGTGTCAAGGGGCAAGCATCCGAGATTAGAAGGTACGATCGTTAGCGGGGAAGTTCCCATACGTCGCTTGTAAATAACTCGAACACCAACTACGCGGAAATAGCGTGTTGATCGAAAGCAATTGAACCCTTGAAAGACACCGCCTCCCCAAAATTAATCGAAGAACTTGCCAACAAGATTCAGGCGAAGATCATCGCCGGCGATTACCCGCCAGGCACGCGCTTGAAGCAAGAGTCACTGGCACAAG
The DNA here is from genome assembly GCA_026400415.1 of Afipia sp. GTDB lineage: Bacteria > Pseudomonadota > Alphaproteobacteria > Rhizobiales > Xanthobacteraceae > Afipia. Next base: position 5,330 of record JAPLPA010000035.1, read on the forward strand.
AATTCGACGTTAGCCGCACTCCGATTAGAGAGGCGCTATCCCGCCTTGAAGTAAAAGGAATTGTAAGTCAGGCCCAACGTCGCAGTGCCGTAGTCCGCGCACCATCCAGCCGCGAAATCAGCGAGATGTACCAAGTGCGCGCTGAACTGGAAGGCCTTGCCGCCCAATTGGCAGCTCACTGGATTACAGATCAGCAACTTGCCGCATTAAGGATCTCCCACGACGAATTTGTGGAGGCCGTTAAAGAGTTTCGCGGAGACCGAGATGGCGTAGCTCGAGCATCAGCGGCTAAGACAAATCCAAAGTGGTTTGAAGAGGCTTCAGAACGCTGGATCGAAATGAATACGAAATTTCACAAAACAATAAGTGAATCCTCGAATAACCGTTACCTCGCCCGCACCATAGAGGATGTCAATTCCGGGTACGCGCGCAGCGTGATGTTGTCTTCTGCTTTAGGAATGAACAGTTTTCGTATTGAATCGAACGTAACGCAGCACGAGCGAATTCTGAAGGCCCTCGAAGACAGAGAGCCGAAAAGTGCACGACGCGCAATGGTCGAGCACGTCATTAAAGCCGGTGAATTCGTCATTGCATCGTTTGTAAATCAACCTTCTGAGGACTGAGTATGGTCCTAGCATCGTCCGCTGGCGACCGGGTTTCTATCTGCTCAAGGCAAACGCGCGTCTCGCCGTAAGCAGCCATCTCACCGAAGTTCGACATAATGTCTTCGGTGATGACATTCGCACCACCGCCTCGCTTCATCCAGGTGCCCACCGGCATAATCACCATGCCTGGACCCACGCGCGGATCGACCAAAACCTCGACGCGTAATTCTCCAACGACGGAACGAAGTCGGGCAAATTCACCATTTTTAATGCCGCTGTTTTCAGCAACTTCCAGCCCAACGCGCACGGAGGCGGTTTTTGGGTGTTCGGTTTCGAGCATCTGGGATAGCAGCCACTTTTTGCTAAAGTTAGTAACGAACGTCAGCGGAAAATTGGGGTCGGAACGCGGCGCAATCTCGACTGCGTCGATAAATTCAAACCGTCCCGACGGGGTCGGAAACATTTTGTCGGCAAATGGCACCATTGGTGCGACCGGGCACCGGATCGGACCCTCCATTAACGTATCGACCGATACGCCCTGGTTCTGCATTGGCATCAGAATCCGCTTCAGCCAATCGCGAGGGTGTCCAGCCATGTCATCACCGAACCCGAGACGTTCCGCTAGCTGTTGAAAAATCCAAAGGTCCGATCGCGATTCTCCGACTGGTTCAATTGCCGGGTTCACACCGCCAAGAATGTTATGGCCCCAGGACACAAGCGCATCCTCCTCTTCAAGAAATGTGGTGGTTGGAAGAAAGAGGTGGGCATAATCAGTCGTATCGGTCAGAAAGCTGTCGACAACGACCACGAATTCAAGCTGCCTTAGCGCACCGGCAACGAGATTCGAGTTGGGGGATTGATTAACTGGATTTCCGCCGTTCACGAACATCATGCGAACGGGGGGATCGCTGGCTTCCAGCAGTCCCGCGCCAATAATGGCTCTGGAATTGTGCGGTGAAATCTAGCGTGGTCCGCCGCTTCAATGGCCTTGTCGAACAAGCGTTGCGTATCAAATCCGTGTGTTACGCCGCCCCCGGAGATGCCAATTTGGCCGCACAATGCTGCCAGCGCATCAACACAGCGAAATATTTCTGCGCTGCTTTTATATTTGTTTAACCCCCAACCCAGCAAGATTGAAGACGGTCTGGTAGTGGCATATTCGCGCGCGAGCTGCTGCAACTCGTCAATGGCCACACCGCATTGAGTGGAGAGATCGTCTACCGAATGGC
>JAPLPA010000434.1 GCA_026400415.1 Afipia sp.
AATGGTGCGGATAGGCCGGCCAGTCATCCGGCATCGGATAATCCGCGTAAGCCGTGGTACCTTTGGATGAGATCAGATGCGTTGAGGCATAGACCGCGCTGGGCTTTGCTCCGTAAAGCCACTGCCCGCCGACATCGGAATTTTTTTCTACACCTTCTACCGGCAATCCGGCCTGCTTCAGGCTTTTGACGGCCGCAAGACCGGCCGGCCCCGCGCCGATCACCAGCGTCGTCATTCTGCATACTCCGCGCGGCCCGCACGATAGCGTTCAAAAACTTCAGCGGCGTTGTGTTGTGGCGAAAAGCCAAATTCGGATTTCAGCTTCTCGTTCGACAGCACCGGGCGGTACTGAATGAATTTCACATTGCCGGGCGTGAGTTCGGTGACGCGCAGCGCATGAAGCAGCCACAGTGCCGCTTTCAGGAACGCGGGCGGGATCGCGAAATACGGCTTGTGATTGAGTCTGGCGATGTCGCGAAGGCTCAAAAATCCGTCGCTCGATAAATTATAAATGCCGGGTTGCGGATGCCGCACTGCGCGCACCAATGCCTGGACAACGTCAGTATCGGCGATCAAGGAAAACGGCGTCGAGGTGCCGGTAAGGCCCATCACCACGGGCCGCTCGAACATCGCGGTGATCTGGTTGTTCGTGGTTGGGCCCAGCACCGTGCAGGGCCGGAATATCGTTTGTTCGAGATGCGGGTAAAGCTCGCGCCATTCGACCAGCATTTCCTCGACTTCACGCTTGTTGCGCGCGTAGGGAAAATCCTCGTTGCCGCGCAGCGGATCATCTTCACTCAGCGGAACGGGATTGTCAGCGTGATAGCCGTAGGCCGCACCGCTCGACGTCACGATCAGATGTTCGACGCCGGCATTGAGCGAAGCCAGCAGCACGTTTTTTGTGCCCAGCACGTCGATTTCCCAGTCGCGCTGCGGATCGCCGCCGACAGCCACGACGGACGCCAAATGCACCACGGTTTGCGGCGAGTACTTCTGGAGAATGTCTTTCAGCGCAGGATCGCGAATGTCACCGGTTACATAAGTCACATTCGCAAGGCGATCCGACTGAGCGACGTCACGCACATCTAGCGCAACGATTTTGAAGTTGGTCGCGTTGTCGCGCGCCAACTCAGCGATCAGGGAATGGCCGATGAATCCCGCCGCGCCCGTAACGAGAACGCCGCCGCTTCGTGCTTGCTCGGTCATGCGGGTTTGTTCTGCGGATGCGGATTGCGGTGTTTCCAGAAAGCCGCCAGCGCCCATCCCGAAATCAGATGCCACACGCCCCACCCGGCTGCGACCGATGCGGCGCCGCCGATGCCCTCGAACTGATTGAGAATCAGCGCCAGCCCCAGTCCCGAATTATGCATGCTGACTTCGATGGTGAGCGCGCGGGTATCGTAATCGCTCAACCGCAGCGTCTTCGCGGTTCCCCATCCGAGCCCGACCGCAATCGCATTGTGCAAAATTACGAACGGCAGAATCGACAGCACGAAGGTCGAAAGATATTTCGCATTCGTCAACATGGCTCCGCCAATGAAGGCGACCAGAAACACGAACGATAAAATCTGCAACGGGCGCCGTAGAAAATCCGCGAGCTTCGGCAAATACGCCACCGTCAGCATTCCCAACGCCATCGGGATGCCGAGGATTACCATGGTCTGTCCGAGAAACGAAATCGGCTCGATACTGACCTGTCGCAGCAGCGCGTTGGTCTCCGGATTGAGCCCAGCCCAAAACAGAATATTCAGCGGCGTCGTCACGATGGCGAGCACGCTGGACACACCCGTCATCGAAATCGACAGCGCTGTGTTACCGCGCGCCATATGAGTGATGAGATTTGAAATATTCCCGCCCGGACAGGCCGCCACCACCATCATCCCGAGTGCGATGCTGGGCTGCGGTTTCAGCAGCATCGTGATCGCCCATGTCACAGCGGGGAGCAAAGCCAACTGCGCGAGCAATCCCGACAATGGCGCAACAGGTTTGCGAAACACTTCGACGAAATCCGCGACTTTCAGATCGAGCGCGACGCCGTAAATAATCAGCGCTAGCACGCCGCCGAGCACGAGCTGGCCGGTCGGATTGATATTGAGCAGAATATCGTCGATCGGCGCGCCCGCCATGCGTCCCTTCCTCCGGCTGTCAGCGCCGGTTTTGGTGGACGTTAATTGAGCGAATGACACAGCGCCAGAGTGGCAAGCGCGATAGAATACCGCGCAGCAAAAAGGCTCCCGACGGGAGCCTTTTCGGATCGAGCCCTGAGACCGCGCACTTAATGCGCGTTGGCCCAGACTTTTTTCTTCGTAAAATACAACAAGCCCGAGAGCAGCAGCAGGAATACCATTACCTGCAGGCCGAGGCGCTTGCGCGCTTCAAGCTTCGGCTCCGCCGTCCACATCAGGAACGCGGAGACGTCCTTGGCATACTGCGCAACCGTCGCAGGCGATCCGTCATCGAAAGTCACCTGACCATCGCTGAGCGGCTTCGGCATCTTGATCGCGTGGCCGGGGTAGATGTGATTGTAGTAAGAACCTTCCGGGAGTGTGAAGCCCTTCGGCGCATTCTCCTCATAGCCTTGAAGCAATGCGTCGATGTAGTTCGGACCCTTTTCCTGAAACTGGGTGAAAGCGTCGAAGAGAAATTGCGGGAAGCCGCGCTCATAGCCGCGCGCCTTCGCGAT
>JAPLPA010000220.1 GCA_026400415.1 Afipia sp.
TGCCAGTCGGAGCCGGGCGAAAACTGGACGTTCTTCGAGATCGACCAGAGCATGGTCGATACTGCGAAAGATCCAAAATATTTCAACTTCATCCAGTCCTGCGAACCGGACATGAAGCCCGTGATGGGCGATGCGCGGCTGACCTTCGCGAAGGAAAAGGACGGCACCTACGATCTGATTATTGTAGATGCCTACTCGTCGGATGCGATTCCCATTCATCTCGCGACCGAAGAAGCGATGGAGATCTACAAATCCAAACTCGCGCCGCAGGGTGCAGTGCTGATGCATGTTTCCAACAGGCACCTCGACTTGGTCAGCGTCGTTGTCGGCATCGCGGAGGAAAACGATCTAAAAAGCTGGGTATTCAATGAGGATTCCGGCCGCGACAGCGAGTATATCTTCACGACCGAAGTCGTGATTTCCGCGCGCGAGGAAGCCGACATTGGCAAGCTTGCGTCCGACGAGAAGTGGACGCTGACCGAGGCGACCGAAGGCCAACGGGTCTGGACCGATGATTATTCAAATATTCTTGGAGCGGTCTGGCGGCGGTTAAAGAACGGCGACGAAGACTGACCATCTGTTTGGATCAATACCCACGTTGGCGATAGTAATATTGCGGACGGCCATAGCGCGCGTCATCGCCATAATCGTCTTGCGCGTAATATTGCTGTCCGGTTTGTGTGTCGACATAAATGCGGCGCTGCTGTTGCTGCGGCCAGCGCGCGTCGTTCGATCCGTAATAATAACTGCGGGGATGAACTTCGACCTGATAGGTTTGACCTTGATATGTTTGGTTCGCGTAGTCGCGGTCAGATGAAGGCATGCGCGCGCGACTGTTCGCGTAAATATCCTCTCCGTATTGATCGCTCGGAACATATTGCTGGGCTGTTTGTGGTGACGGTGCGATTTGCAAAGGCTGTCCATAGGCGTCGTACCTTGGCGCGGGCTGGCGTGCCGCCGCGACTGCATTCGAACGCGGATTTCGTGCCAGCGCGACCTGCGACGATCCGGTCAGCGTTACGGTCGTGTTCAACACACCTTCAGCTTTCACGATATCCCAAAGCGTTTGCGCATTCGCGCGCGACAGCCGCACACAGCCATGCGAGGCGGGTGTGCCGAGCCGGTTGACAGAATCCGTGCCGTGAATCGCGTGGCCTTGCTTGGTGAAGAAAATCGCGTGCGGCATGGGCGCGTCGTCGAATTCCTTCGAATAGTGATCTTCTTCCATTCGGAATGTACGGAAGTTGCCGTTCGGTGTTTCATGCGAAGGATTGCCGCTGGACACTGGCCAATTGTATTTGGTCACGCCGTCGACTGAGACGGTCATGCGCTGCTCGTTCTTGTCGACAGTGATGTCAACACCGGCATCTGCCGCGCCGTTTGCGAGCACCATTAAACCGGCAATTGGAAACAGGATCGCACGCATGATACTGGCCTCACTCTTTGACCTTTGGCCTGACTAAATAGAGCATCGAAAGTGGCTTTTTAACTGCCGACCGATCTTAAGGTTGATGCGCGGGCGGTATGGATTTTCTGGTCGTGGGGCCATCTCGCGAAGCCGTGAGGCAACCTTCGGACGTATGACGTGTTGTCTGACGAGCCAACCCGGCCGCGCAGGAGATACCTTAAGATGAATACCGTGACTTTTACCGATAGGACCGGCACAAAACGACGCTTTGCCCTAATTGCTGCCGCGTTGGCATTTTTGGCGATTCCGGCTGTTTCGCAAGCTCAGGGCGTTTTCAACGGTATGGCGGGCGGTGCAGCTGAAGGTTCTTACCGTGGCAGCCGCGCAGCAGGCCCGGTTGGCGGTGTGGTCGGGGGTGCTGTCGGCGCGGGTGTCGGCGGTGCAGTTGGCGCGGTTAACGGGGTGTTGGGCGTGAGTCCCAGCTACCACCGCCATCATCGTCGCGGATATTATCGGAACGGTCGCTATTATCGCCGTTACTGATCGTTCATCGGGATGAATGCCTAGAGTGTTCGTTTTGTGAGGTGCTTCCGTGCGATGGGCAAACTACGTTGTGTTTTCCCTCGACTTGAAGCAACCTGCGGTCAGTAATCGTGCGTAACGGGCCGAATACTGGTCCGGCAGGGAGGCTCCTAAAATGAAACTCAAAACTTCGATTATTGCGCTGGCGTTCTTCTCAATTTGCGGGAGCGCGAACGCGCAAAATAATCCCGTCAGCGGCGCCGTGGGTGGTGCCGCGCAGGGCTCGTATGAAGGCAGCCGTGCTGCAGGCCCAGTCGGCAGTGTTGTTGGCGGTGCGTTGGGTGCCGGCCTCGGCGCGGTCAGCGGGACGGTGAACGGTGTGGTTGGTACGACCGAGCGTGTCGTTGAGCCGGTCGTGGTGCCACCGCCGCCTAGTCGCGGTTATTTCGACAGCAAGGGCGTTTACCACCCGCAGTAATATGCGCTTGGATTTATTTGGATTATCTCACGCCCCGCTTGCGGGGCGTGTTTCGTTTCGATCAGGTTTTCAGTCGATAACCGGTTTTGAAAATCCACCATACCGCGATCATGCACATCGCAAGAAACGCGCAGGTCATACCGAGGCTGATGCCGACGCTGACATCCGCGATCTCGAAGAAGCTCCAACGAAAGCCGCTGATGAGATAAACGACCGGATTGAACAACGCGATCGTTTGCCAAATCGGAGGCAGCATGTTGATCGAATAGAAACTGCCGCCAAGAAATGTCAGTGGCGTAATCACCAACAGCGGAATCACCTGCAATTTTTCGAAACCATCCGCCCAGATGCCTATGATGAATCCGAACAGGCTGAACGTCACGCTTGTGAGAATGAGGAATGTCAGCATCACGAATGGATGCATGATCTTCAGCGGCACGAACAGTCCTGCGGTGGCCAGGATGATGAGACCAAGAACAATCGATTTTGTCGCCGCTGCGCCGACATAACCGAGCACCGCCTCGAACGGGGAGACAGGTGCCGACAACAATTCGTAGATGGTGCCGGTGAATTTTGGGAAATATATTCCGAACGAGGCGTTGGCGATGCTTTGCGTCAGCAGCGACAGCATCACGAGGCCGGGCACGATGAACGTTCCATAGGTAATGCCGTTGATTTCGGTAATGCGCGATCCGATAGCTGCGCCGAATACAACAAAATACAATGACGTCGAGATTACCGGCGAAACCACGCTTTGCATCAGGGTACGCAGCGTGCGCGCCATTTCGTACTTATAGATTGCGCGGACGGCGTAAAGGTTCATGACTGGTGCACCAGGCTGACGAAAATTTCTTCCAGCGAGCTTTGCGTGGTGTTGAGATCGTTGAAGGTGATGCCGGCTGCCGTGAGATCGTTCATCAGCGATGTGATGCCGGTGCGATCGCCTTTGGTGTCGTAGGTATAAACCAGCTCATCGCCTTCTTGCGAAAGCTCGAGATGATGCGCAGCAAGCGATGAAGGGATCGAAGTCAGTTTGTTCTGCAAGTGCAACTTCAACTGCTTCTTGCCGAGCTTCTGCATCAGTTTTTTCTTGTCTTCGATCAGGACAATCTCGCCCTTGTTGATGACGCCGACACGGTCGGCCATCTCTTCGGCTTCTTCAATGTAATGCGTGGTGAGAATGATAGTGACGCCGGCATCGCGCAGTCCGCGCACCACGTCCCACATCGCCTTGCGCAGTTCGACATCGACGCCTGCGGTCGGCTCATCCAGAAACAGAATTTGCGGCTCGTGCGCCAATGCCTTTGCGATCATTACGCGGCGTTTCATGCCGCCGGACAGCGTGATGATCTGGCTGTTTTTCTTATCCCACAAGGAAAGCTCGCGCAGCACCTTTTCAATATGCGCCGAGTTTTTCGGTTTTCCGAACAGGCCTCGGCTGAACGTCGCCGTCGCGAACGGCGACTCCCATGCGTCTGTGTGTAATTCCTGCGGCACCAGCCCGATCAGCGACCGCGCCTCCCGATAGTTTTTCGAGATGTCGAATCCGCCGACCGTCACGGTGCCTTCAGTCTGAACGGCGAGACCGCAGATCACGCTGATCAGTGTGGTTTTACCAGCGCCATTCGGCCCGAGCAGCGCGAAAATTTCGCCGCGCTGAATATCGAGATTGATATTCTTCAGCGCTGTAAAGCCCGACGCATAGGTCTTGGTTAGATTTGAAACGGAGATGATGGACATGGGGCAATCTGGAGACTGAAAGGGATGCAGACATAACGAGACGAATGGAGCCGCACAAGGGCGTTTCGGACAACGCGCAGCTTCTATGCTTTCGTCACAAAACTATCGACGACCTTCTTCTCGCCAGCCTTCTCGAACGCGATGGTGAGCTTGTTGCCGTCGACTTTGGCGACTTTTCCGTAGCCGAATTTCTGATGGAATACGCGGTCTTCCGGCGAAAAATCCGACGCCGTGCCGGTGGATTTCGCAACCAACTCGCCTTCAATCACCAATGATTTGAAGGTTCCGCGCGGCGCAGAATCGAAGCCCGACGCGCTTTCTTCAAATCCGCCGCCACTCTTGCCGCCATTGCGCGCGCGATTGGCCTGTGCGCGTTGCCAGCCGGGAGTCGAATAGGTCGATCCGAATGATTCCACATTGTCGAAGCGCGATGCGGCGTAACCGCCCGAGCCGCCCCATTCCGATCCACCCTTGGATTCCGTGATTGCGACATTTGCCTCGGGCAGTTCGTCGAGAAAACGCGAGGGGATGTTTGTGGTCCATGAGCCATGGATAAGCCGGTTGGTGGCAAAATAAAGCATGGCGCGTTTACGTGCGCGCGTGATGCCGACGTGGGCAAGGCGCCGTTCTTCTTCCAGTCCGGCAGGTCCTTGTTCATCCATCGTGCGCTTGCTTGGAAACAGCCCGTCCTCCCAACCAGGAAGAAACACGTTGTCGAATTCCAATCCTTTTGCGGAATGCAGCGTCATCAGCGACACAGCATCCTCATCCGCGCCGCCTTCACGGTCCATCACCAGCGAGATATGCTCGAGGAAGCCGTGGAGATTTTCGAATTCTTCCATCGAGCGCACAAGTTCTTTGAGATTTTCGAGGCGGCCCGCTGCGTCGGCTGAACGATCCTTCTGCCACATCTCGGTGTAGCCGGATTCATCGAGTACGATTTCGGCTAGTTCTGTGTGCGGTATAATGCTGCGCTGCGCGCTCCATCGGTCGAAATTCGCAATCACGTCGCGCAGGCTGCCGCGCGCTTTGGGCTTTAACTCATCAGTTTCAATCACCGAGCGTGCCGCTTCGGTCAACGGAATGCGCCGCTTGCGCGCGATGTCATGCAGCGTCTGAATTGTCGCGTCGCCGAGACCGCGCTTCGGCGTATTGACGATACGCTCGAATGCCAAATCATCTGCAGGTGAATTGATGACGCGGAGGTAAGCAAGGGCGTCGCGAACTTCAGCGCGTTCGTAAAATCGCGGACCGCCGATAACGCGATACGGCATGCCAAGCGTGACGAAACGGTCTTCGAATTCGCGCATCTGGAATGACGCGCGCACGAGAATGGCGATCTCGTTCAGATTCTGCCCAGTGCGCTGGATTTGTTCGATTTCCTCGCCGATGCCACGGGCTTCTTCTTTTGAATCCCACGAGCCGGTGACGGTGACTTTCTCACCATCGACATCCTCGGTGCGCAGCGTCTTGCCGAGCCGGCCTTCATTATGTGCGATCAGATGTGAGGCGGCGGCCAGAATGTGGCCCGTCGAGCGATAGTTGCGTTCGAGCCGGATGACTTTCGCGCCGGGAAAATCGTGCTCGAAACGCAGAATGTTGTCGACCTCGGCGCCGCGCCAACCGTAAATCGATTGGTCATCGTCGCCGACACAGCAGATATTCTTCGGCGGTGTGAGAGCAGGTGTGGTCGGCGTCGCGCCTTCAGAAATCGCGACAGGCGACGATGGCGCCTGCGCGAGCAATCGCAGCCAAAGATACTGTGCGACGTTGGTGTCCTGATACTCGTCCACCAAAATGAATTTAAATCGACTCTGATATTGCCGCAGTACGTCGGGATGCTCACGAAACAGCCGGATGTTTTCCAGTAGCAGATCGCCGAAGTCGGCCGCGTTGAGAATTTTCAGACGTTCCTGATAGGCCGCGTAAAGCTTGCCGCCCTTTCCGTTGCCAAACACAGCGGCTTCACCGGATGGCACCTGCGAAGGCGTAAGTCCCCGATTTTTCCAGCCGTCGATCAATCCGGCCAGCATCCGCGCCGGCCACCGTTTGTCATCGATGTTCTCGGCTTGCAGAAGCTGTTTGAGCAAACGGATTTGATCGTCGGTATCGAGCACGGTGAAGTTGGATTTGAGCTGCACCAGTTCGGCGTGGTAGCGAAGAATTCTGCCGCCGATTGAATGAAACGTGCCGAGCCACGGCATGCCTTCGACCGCCTGGCCCAACATCTGGCCGAGGCGATGTTTCATCTCGCGCGCGGCCTTGTTGGTGAAGGTGACGGAGAGAATTTCGTTCGGTCGCGCGCGGCCCATCGAGAGAATATGCGCGATGCGCGAGGTCAGCACGCGTGTTTTGCCGGTGCCCGCGCCCGCCAGAACCAGCACGGGTCCGTCCAGCGTTTCGACCGCTTCACGTTGTTCAGGATTGAGCGCCGACAAATATTGTGGGGTCGCCGTGGCGCGCGCACGCGCGGCGATCCCGCCAGCGGCAGGCTGGTGGCTCGGCACATCCAAGGGCGGCAACTTGTTCGGTTCGGTCATGCGATTCGCTTTGTATCCCACGATGGCACCGCAGGTCCGCGAAAGGGAGCGCTGATGGCAGGATTGTCGAATATATAGGGATTATCGGGGTTGTTTCACAGCCTTAAGAGCTTTTTGCCCGGTGTCATCGCGGGCATCCACAACGTCATAACGGTCGCGACTTTGTTCCGTCCCTCACAACGTTTTGCGCATATTTCTTGAGTTGTGACGCCGTCTTTGAATCGGAACTTTCGTTTCAGGGCCGGATTGGTTCTCCATCAAGCGCGCCAACACTAAGTCGGCGCGTGTCGAGGACTTATCAAACGCAAGGAGCGTGTCATGTTGAGCTGGGTTGTGACTTTCCTGATTATCGCACTGGTCGCCGGCCTGTTGGGCTTTGCGGGCATCGCAGGCGCATCGATCGAAATCGCTAAAGTCGTGTTCTTTATCGCGATCGCGCTGTTTCTGATTTCGGCCGTGGTAAGCCTCGCGCGAGGCCGCGGTAACGTCTGACGGCGTTATTTCCGGGCAGGCATAGCGATATGCCTGCCGACGCCGTCGGGACGAGGGACGGTGCTGTGCGCCTGAGCGATCACGCGAATACGCGCGGCGATATCCGGCGGGAACGGCGCCGTTTTTCGTGAGGCCATATCGACGTGCAGCGACATTCCTTCCGAAGTTGCCGATAGCCACCCTTCGGTGGCGTGCCGCAGTTCTTCGAACGTGTGAATTCGCTTCTCATCCGCCGCAAGGATGTAAACCGTAACGCGGACGGGATCCCCAAGCTGCACCTCACGCAAATACCGGATGTGCGCCTCCGCTGAAAACGTCGAACAATTCCGCTCCTTCATATAGTCGGGTCCGACACCGAACTCGGCCCACATCTGGTCGATGCCGCGGTCGAACAGCACATTGTAATAGGCCATGTTGAGATGGCCGTTGTAGTCGATCCATTGCGGTTCGATCTGCATAGTGGTTGTCAGAAATGGCGCGGTAATTTGCTGCGGCGCGTCCTTCGATGGCGTCGTCATCTCGTATCCCACTTGTTTATTCGCTCACTTGACCCGCTATACATCCTTTGCCACGGTTCGCGCTACATCGTCCTTCTAAAGTGAAGCGAGCAGCCGTGGCCCCGTCCAGCACCGCGTTGAAGCGTCCCGCACCGACCGCAGTTGCCAGCGCGATTGAAGCGCTCGCTGCGCGTTTCGGCAACAATCTGATTACGTCGCAAGCCGTGCGCGACCAGCATGCCCACACCACCACATGGCTGCCCCCGCAGCCGCCGGATGCCGTGGTGATGGCGCAAACCACGGAAGACATTCAGGATGTGGTGCGGATTTGTGCCGAACGCCGCGTTCCTGTGATCGCGTTCGGCACCGGCACTTCGCTGGAGGGTCAGGTGAACGCGCCTCTCGGCGGAGTGTGCATCGATCTGCGCGAAATGAATCGCATTATCGCTGTGCATCCGGACGATCTTGATTGCGTGATCGAACCAGGCGTCACGCGCAAGGCGCTCAACGAACATTTGCGCGACCAGGGATTGTTTTTTCCGATCGGTCCCGGCGCCGACGCATCGATCGGCGGCATGGCGTCAACCCGCGCGTCCGGTACCAACGCGGTGCGTTATGGTACCATGAAGGATAACATTCTTGCGTTGAAGGTTGTGCGCGCGGATGGCGAAATCATATCCACCGGGACGCGCGCAAAAAAGACCTCCGCCGGATACGAGAAATAACGCTCAAGCTGCGCGGCATTCCGCAGAGTATCGCGGCAGGCTCGTGCTCGTTTAAATCGGTCGAAGGCGCATGCAATGCAACCATTCTGGCGATCCAGACCGGCATTCCACTGGCGCGCATCGAATTGCTGAACGCCGCGCAGGTTGCGGCCTGCAATGCCTACTCGAAGCTGACCTTGCCGGAAACGCCATTGCTGTTGCTCGAATTCCACGGCACCGAAGCGGATGTTGCAGAGCAATCCAAGATGTTCGGCGAGATCGCGAAGGAATGCGGCGGCGGCGCATTCGAGTGGGCGACGAAGCAAGAAGATCGCACGCGCCTATGGCAGGCACGGCACGACGCTTATTGGGCGGTGCGCGCTTTGCGTCCCGGCACGCAGGCAGTCGCAACCGATGTGTGCGTACCGATCTCGCGGCTTGCCGAATGCGTGGTCGCAACCGAGAAGGATCTGGAAACCGTCGGCTTGATCTCGCCGATCGTTGGCCACGTCGGCGACGGCAATTTTC
>JAPLPA010000516.1 GCA_026400415.1 Afipia sp.
CATGAGCATGTCGCGCGCATCAGTCTCCGCCTTGAACGGGACCGGATTCTGGTTGAACGCGCCCTGCAACGGCACGACAAGCGACACCACATGATCGAGGTTCTTGCGGGTGACGCCCCAACGCTCGAGTGTTTTCGGGACACCGAGACGCTCGGCCAACGCATGCATCAGCTCGGCAAAGCGTTTTGCCTTGCGCTCCGCGTTCCAGTCCGGATGCGGCTCGACGATATCAAGCAACTCGGCATAGTCGTGCCAGCCGCGCGCCACATTGAAGTCAATCACCGACGCAATGAAGATGCCGCCAGCGATGCCGTGCGGCACCTTGAAGTGCACACCGATGGGGTACGACAACGCGCCGGCGATGCCGGAACCAGAATTGAAAAGGCCCGCCGCCGCGAGATAGCTGCCGAGCAGCAGAGCCTGACGCTTGTCCTTGTCGTTCGGAGCATCGACGAGGCACGGCAAATTTGTATAAAGCAGCCGGAACGCTTCCCGGTTTAGCGCCCGTGTCAGCGGGTTTGCGTTCCCGGTCATGAAGCTTTCGAGCGTGTGCACCAGCGCATCCATGCCGGAGGAAATCGCCACGGAACTCGGCGCGCTCATGGTCCATTCCGCATCCAGCACGGCGTAAGTCGCATTGAGATAGCGGCCATTGATGCCGAGCTTGCGCTTCTCTGCGGTATCGGTGAACACCGCATTGATGGTCACTTCGCTTCCGGTGCCTGCAGTGCTCGGGATGCAGATGCTCGGCACCGGCGGCACCTTCACATTGTCGAAACCACGATACTGGAGGGCAGGACCCAGGTTGGTGCGCAAGCACGCCAGCGCCTTTGCGGTATCGAGCGCACTGCCGCCGCCAATGGCAACGATGCCATCGAGCTTCGGAAGCTGGCGGAGTTTGCCCGCCAGTTCGTCGAGATAGTCGTAGGACGGCTCCTCATTGCCGCGCAGCCGGAACTCAACGAGTTCACTGACAGCGGCTCCAAGCAGCGGTTTGATTTCATTGTAATAGGCGCTGTGCGCCGCAACGCCCTCATCGACCAGCAACGCAACGTGCTGCCATCCGAGCGATTTCACGAAATCGCCAAGACCGCGGGACCAACCCACGCCGTAGTGGAGCCGATTGTCGAGCTGGAAGAAGAATGTGTCGCGCATGGTCTCTCTGAAGTTTAGTTGAAAACGGAACCGTAATCTTCGGTCGCCCGGATGAAGTCGCTGTGCCGACCGACATCAACCCAATATTCATGGATTGGAAACACGGCGGGCGGGCGCTTTTTTTCGAGCAGCACCTGGGCAACATCAACCATCGTGCTGGCGTGATCGCGCGGCACGAAATCGAGGACCTCGGGATTGCAGACATAAATTCCGGCATTGACCATGTGCCGGTACGCCGGCTTCTCGATCAGCCGCGTGAGGTAACTCCCGGAAGTTTCGGCCACGCCATAAGGGATCGTCACCGTGTGCTCACGCAGGCAAACCGTCAGTGCCGTGTCCGCGGCTTGATGAAACGTCATCAGGCTGGTGAAATTGAGTTTGGTTAGCAAATCGCCATTCATCACAAAGAAAGGCTCTGCTGGCTTTTCCGGCAGTAGCGCAAGCGCACCGGCCGTACCGAGGGGTGTGTTCTCCCGCAGATAAGTGATTTCCGCACCGAAACGGCTGCCATCGCCAAAATATTCCACGATGCGCTCCCCCAAGTAGTGCATCGAGATCGCGAACCGATGAAATCCGTATTCCTTGAACTGCAGGATGATCGTTTCGAGGATTGGCCTGTCGCCAATCATCAGCATAGGCTTTGGCGTGTCGGCGGTCAGC
>JAPLPA010000059.1 GCA_026400415.1 Afipia sp.
GCCTGGGTGAGTTTGGCGCGAAGCCGTAGCTCGCGCACTGCCGGCAAGGCTTCGTCAAGCCGATCACTCAATATGCTCGGAGCCAGCGGCGCTTCGCGTCCGTCGCGCAATTCGACGATCCGTCCATCTGCTTTAAGCCGCAGCCGTTGCATGTTCCGCCCTCTCGATTGAGCGAGGGTCGGCGCAATATCGTTAACGAATCGTTAACGAGGCTAAGCCGTCCGGAAACCTAAGAAAACTCAAGACATCCGGACGGTTTGCCGCCGTTCCTAACGCATGCGCGCGTAGGAATCGCGCCATGAATGACGACGCCCGCCGCCATGGGCGAATCGCAATCCCATCTCGCGTCCGCCGGCATCATCGTAGGAAATGTGGATATGCTGCATCCGTCCTGCGTCGGTCGAATAGCCGCCGGTCCAGTCCTTGAGCTGGCCGTAGATGCAACCATAAGGTCCGCGCACATCGACTGCCTTGCCTTGCGCATGCAGCGACATCACGCGCGTGCCGGCAATACGGGTATGCCGAACCGTCGAGATCGCTTGTGTGCCGGGGCACGCGGCTTCGATCGACGCGAGTTTCGACTGCAACGGTCCGACAAGGGCAGCAGATGACAAATGCGGAGGCAGGAATGTCGGGTCGCTTTTCACCAAAGGCGAATAAGACTCATGCCGATTGCGAATTTGTGCCTTGCCGCCGAAGCCCACTCCAATACAGGGCATAGTCACGTTGCATTCCGGCGAGATTGCTGGCGCACGAGTACGCGCATCAGTGAGCGATGGCAAAACGCAAAGCGCCGCCACGGCGATAAGTGGTCTGAACAAGTCGATAGCTCCAGGGAAGAAGGATCGTGACTAGCGGGGGATGCCGCGCATTCGCGTCAGGATCGGTGTGTGAGAGGCGACCGACTTACGATTCGTCAGCGGCCCGCGAATGCGAGCCTTTTCGTCGCCTCCTCGGGCCATTCTGCGGCAAGGACGTGACGAAATGTGCGGACAACGTGGCGCGGAGAAGATCGATTCGCGCGAATGTGACTTTCGGCTGAAGGCTATTTCAGTCCGAACCACAACGTCGCGATCCCAAGGAACGCAAAGAAGCCAACGACATCGGTCACGGTCGTTACGAATGTTCCGGATGCAACGGCGGGATCAGCCTTCAATCGTTCCAGCACCATCGGGATCAGAATTCCGCCGAGCGCCCCGGCGATCAGGTTACACATCATCGCAAGCCCGATGACGATGCCAAGACCGGGTATCTTGAACCACGCAACTGCAGCGACACCCGTGATGATCGCGAACGCAAGACCGTTCAACAGGCCAACGAGACCCTCGCGCACAACGACACGCCATGCATTGCCCGATCCCAATTCGCGTGTCGCAAGCGCACGAACCGCAACCGTCATGGTTTGTGTGGCGGCATTGCCGCCCTGGCTCGCCACAATGGGGGCCAGCACCGCAAGCGCCACCATCTTTTCCAGCGAGCCTTCGAACAATCCCAACACGGACGACGCCAGAAACGCAGTGGCAAGATTTACGAGCAGCCAGTTGAAGCGGCCGCGCGCGATGGTCCAGACTGAATCCGAGAGTTGTTCCGAACTGGCAACGCCGCCGAGTGCCTTCAAATCTTCTTCGGCTTCTTCTTCGATGACGTCGACGACGTCATCGATGGTGATGACGCCGACGAGACGATCTTCGGAATCGACCACGGGTGCTGCGACAAGATTATACTTGCCGAACATGCGCGCGACTTCCTGCTGATCCTCCTGAACCAAGATGCTACGGTGGTCTTCTTCCACCAAATCGATCACCGGAACCGGGCGGGGGGCGCGCAGAAGCACGTCCAGATGAACCGAGCCTTTCAAATGCCGGTCACGATCGACAATATAGATTTCATAGAACCGCTCAGGCAATTCCGGCGTATCGCGCATATATTCGATGGCCTGCAGCGCGGTCCATTCCGCCGGCACCGAAATGAATTCGGTTTGCATGCGCCTGCCAGCGGAATTCTCGGGATATTGAAGGCTGCGCTCCAGTGCAGCACGCTCCGACACCGGAAGCTTGTCGAGAATTTCCTCCTGATCGACCTCGTCCAGATTTTCCAGAAGTTCGACCGCGTCGTCGGATTCCAGCTCCCGAACACCTTCGGCCACCGTTTCCGGCTCAAGTTCTTCGAGGATTTCCTCGCGAACCGCGTCATCGACTTCGTTCAGCGCCGAGAAATCGAAATCCGTACCGGTGAGTTCAACGAGGCGCGGCCGCAACTCTGGCGCAAGCGCGCCCAGCAGATCGCCGAGATCGGCCTCATGTAATTCGGCGACAATCTCGCGCAGGAAGGTCGAATTGCTTTCTTCCACAGCGTCGGCGATGAGCGTAACGAATTCAGGGCGAATGTTTTCGTCCGCATCCCGCATCGGGTAGCGATCGATGACATTCCCGTTGCCGGCGAGAGCGGACAAGTCGTCCTGACGGTCAGCCATGCTCGCCTTTCACTGCCGATTAAATTATTGACACATACTGCAAATACCCAATCGACCCATCAAAGCGCAATGCTAAATGTTCGTCGGATGCTTTCGGTCCTAGACAATGCTTTTACTCAGATTTCTTGTCATCATCTCGAGCGCGCTCATGTCGGCAGCAAACGCGGCCGATTGCCCTCGCAGTGGCGTTCTCGGCACGTCGCGCGTCCTCGTCGTTGATGCAAAGAAATTCCCGAATGTTGGATTGAAAAGCTTCCCGCAGACGCTTCCCCTTGCCGAAAAAGAGGTCGTTCTCACCTTTGACGACGGCCCCTTCCCGCGCACAACGACAAAAGTGCTGGCGGCTCTCGCCAGCGAATGTGTTCTGGCTACCTTTTTCATTATTGGAAAAAGCGCCGAAACCTATCCGGATATCGTCAGGAAAACCGCAGCTGCAGGCCATAGTATCGGCCACCACACGTGGTCGCATCCGCCGCTCGACAGGATCGATCAGGCGGCGGCGCTCAAGGACATCGACCGCGGAATCGAAGCCGACGAATTGGCGCTTCACGATTCAAAAAACCGCACATCCACGATGTTCTTCCGGTTTCCCGGATTCGCTTCAACGCCGCCGCTTTTGGAATCGTTGAAATCTCGGCGTATCGCCGTGTTCGGTGCTGATTTATGGGCCAGTGACTGGAACGTGATGAGTCCTCGACAGGAGCTCCGTTTACTTTCGTCACGGCTCGATAGTGCTGGAAAAGGAATTATCCTGCTGCACGATACGAAAATTCAGACAGCGAACATGCTTCCCGAATTCTTGCGGTATCTGCGCACTAACGGCTACAAGGTCGTCCACGTCGTGCCAGCAGAGGCGAATAGAAGCGCATCGGATGAAAAGTAACTTTGCGATTGCTGCCCACTGCGTTGTTTCGATTGCCTGTCTGCTGACGGGGGCGATTGCGGCATCGGCAGCGGTCGACTGTCCCGGCAACCCCGGCGCGGTTGGCACGTCTCGCACGATCTCCGTCGATCCCACCGAGCATCGGCGCATCGGCACGATGCAATATCCGGAAACGCTTCCGCTTCGCGATCATGAAGTCGTGCTGACGTTTGACGACGGACCGCTTCCCGCCCACACCAACGGAATTCTGGATATCCTTGCTGGCCAATGCGTCAAGGCGACCTTCTTCATGGTCGGACGCATGGCGAAGGAATTTCCAGAGACGGCGCGTCGCGTTTACGACGAAGGCCACAGCATCGGTACCCACAGCGAGAACCATCCGTTTCGTTTTGGGGAGATGGCACCGGAGCACATCAAGTCGGAAATCGATGACGGCATTGCGCATGTGAGCGAAGCGCTCGGCGATCCTGCGAAGGTAGCGCCGTTTTTCCGAATTCCCGGACTGCGCCGTGCCGAAGGCGTCGAAGCCTATCTCGCCGAGCTCGGCATCATGGTCTGGAGCGCCGACTTCCCTGCCGATGACTGGCGGCACATCTCTTCGACGCAAGTCATTCGCCTTGCCCTGTCTCGGCTTGAGGCAAAAGGAAAAGGAATCCTTCTGCTGCATGACATCCAGGAGCGAACGCTCGTTGCGCTCCCGGTTATCCTTCGTGAACTCAAGGCGCGCGGCTACCGCATTGTGCACGTCGTTCCGGCATCGCAGGCGATGCCGAAAACGCCGACAGAACAGCAGCAGTGGTTTTTCAACGTCTCGCCCGACCGAACGCCGATGTCGAAGCTCTCCGTGCAGTCAGTGTGGCTGGCACAAGCGCCGCTGCGGTCCCGTCCATCCGAAGTTGTCCTGAAAACAAAATCTTCAGCAGTTTTCGACATCGATTCCGCAAATGACATCGATCCCAAAGGCGTGCCGAAGCGAAGTTCGGATTTGAGCGCATCGAAAACGATGGGCCACACTCAGCTTCCCGGTAGCTGGCCGATCACAGCGTCCGGAATGACACCCGGTTCGGTTGAATAATTCTTGGAAACAGCAACGGGACGACTGAATCCGTAGGTCAATCTGTCCAATAAAGTGATGGTGCGCTCGGAGGATGTCGCCCTATTTCGCCATTTCAATGGGTTAGCGCAAAGGTGCGGGCATAAAGTTGCTTTGAGGCTCAAATGCTTCTTTGAACACTCCCCGCACCCAAAAGCACCTAAGCATTAGCCATGCGTCGTTGCCGTACGTTTCTCATGGCTGCGTTGTTGACGGCATAGCGTTAGAATCCGGGAATGACCCTAGCATTCATATCGAGAAGCATTTGCTTATCGAGAACGCGGGCTAAATCTCGGATCACCGTTTGACTTTCAATCGCTCGCAGCCGTGCATTCCCGAACTGCAACGGTATTGTGCGGGGAAACATTACTTTGATGACATTATCCACTATAGTCATGACTTGGTTTTAACTCGTTCAACGTCACGCATATCATTGTGGTGCATTACGCTAGTGCGTTTGTCATCCCAAGCAATCTTCACCGACGACCAATCATTCTCAGTAACTCGGCCTTCGTCGGAGTGATCCTTTTTCCAGCACACGCGGGTTCCAGCGGCAAGAGTCTTTGATTCTTCACGCGTCATATCGCTCACCGAAACATGGAATTTGCCTGTGCAATAAAGTAATGGGCGTCAGCGGATAGGAACGCAAGCTATTACTATTGACCATATGAATTTTGGTCCTGCGACTTATCATTAACTTCGCAAAAGGCGCATCCGACAGGGAAAATGAAATGGCATCCGCTCTTGAGTCAACCATGGACGAATTTGAAGCCGCGCTTACGGCAGTGCTTTCAGCATCGCACGGAGACAGACGCGCGTTTTCTCCCGAACTACAACAGCGACTTGCAAATTCGCGCGTCAATGTAGATCGGGCGCTAACTTCACGTAGTGGCGCGGAGAACGAATTTCGAGCGGCAGTTGATCGTGCTTTTGGAACTGCACGACAAAACTTTCGTTAAGTGAAAGTGAGCTGAATTGACGAGACGAGGTGGTGCGCCGGAGGGCGTGGCCTTTCATTGCCAATCGCTTAGTTTGAGGTGCGGGCCAAAAAGTACCTTTGAAGCCTAAAGCTTATCTTGAAAGGCACCTGCACCTGCCCGATCCTCTTTTGCGCGTGCCTAGCGGAGAGTAATGGGGCAGCATTTTCAGCGGGGTTGCTTCCGCACGCTGTTTCCCGCAGCCCATTTTCGGCATTGGCAAACTAGCTCGACTATTGTTGGGAGATGCTCACACGCGCAGTGCCTCTCTCGATCATGTGAAGTTCGGCAGCCGCTGCTCGGCTAACGTCGATTACGCGCCCTCGGCCATACGGCCCTCGATCATTTATGCGAACAAAAACCGACCGACCATTCGCAAGATTAGTAACCCGTACCTTAGAGCCAAATGGCAAGGTCCGATGAGCTGCGGTTAGTTCATTCGGGTTAGAGACTTCGCCACTAGCCGTGCGCCCGCCGTCATAGAAGGCAGCTATGCCCGATTCAGCCTGAACTGGGAAATTTATCAGTAATGAAATGCAAAGAGGCGCTGCGAGC
>JAPLPA010000228.1 GCA_026400415.1 Afipia sp.
CGATCGTCGCTGACGAGGGCGGCATTGGCGCGTTCGTGCAATTTCTCGATTGTCTCAAGCCGAGTCAGACTCAAGACCTCGCGCAGAATAATGATGAGCAGAGCCACCACGGCCGCGCTTGCGAATACGAGCCCGATATAGCCGAGGCTCTGGCTGCGGTTGAAGAGATCGCTCACAAGATTTGAAATGCCAAGCCCGAGGCCGAGCAACACGAGGCCGCCAAGGGCGACCCACAGCAATGTTGCCCAGCCGAAGCCGCGCCGGACTGGGATGACGGGTTCTTCGATCGGCACCGGCAGCAGCGCCGCATCAGATTCCGGCATCACTTGTATCCTGTTGCGCGACGGCTTTGCCGAGTCCTCACCGGCGTCGAGAACACGCACGCGCGGGTCGTCGAGCTTGAAAGCCGCCGGCTTGCGATGATGAGTGCGCTCGTTCATCTCAATTTGTCTCCGATCAAGAATTGAAGCGCGCGGTCGAGGCGGATGTGGGGCAGAGCAGGCTCTACGCTCGGCTCGTGTGCGATGGACGGCGGACGGAATTTCATAAAACGATAATCCGACTTCTCGGCGCTGGTTGCACTCAAGCCGCGAAATCCATCTGCGCTGAACATGGCATCAAGGTCGGTTGGGAGATCGCCCGGAAAGGTCGCAACTTCGGTCTCTCCGTCGAATGTGTCGCCGCCAGATGTCTCGCCTTTTTCCGGCGTACCCAGGATCGAAGGCAATTCGTCACGTCCTTGCTTGACCAGCGCCTCACGCGTCGCGCGAACTGCCGCAAGTGCCACCACATCGACCGTGGCACCGGCAAACTCCGCTTTTGCAGCGGCGAGTTCGATCATGCGACTCAAAACCGCCTCAAGCTGATCGTGGCTGGAGCGATGCAGATGGTCAGCTTTGGTTGCAGCAAACAGAATGCGGTCGATGCGCGGGCGAAACAGCGAACTCAAAAGCGTACTTCGGCCGACATTGAAGCAGTTGAGAATGCCGGATAGTGCACCTTCAAGATCGTTCAATGCATCGGGCCCGGCATTGAAGGCCGCGAGCGCATCGACGAGCACGATCTGCCGGTCGAGCCGCGAGAAATGATCGCGGAAGAACGGCCGCACGACGACATCCTTGTAGGCCTCATAACGTCTTTCCATCATCGCCCACAATGAGCCATCCGGCGCGGAGTCATCGAGTGGCACGTCCAGGGGAGCGAATGTGAGAGCGGGCGATCCGGCGAGATTGCCCGGCATCAGAAAACGTCCCGGCGGCAGGAGGCTCATGGCGAAGCGCTCGTCGCGGCAGGCACGCAAATAATCGGTAAAGAGTTGTGCGGCTTTCAGCGTGGCCTGTTCGTCCTCGCGCGAGCGAGGATCGAGCGTCGCAAGATGTGCATGCCATTTTTTCGCTAGTTTTTCGCGCGGTCCGTGACGCGATAATTCGAGGCTCTCGGTTGACCACTCCACATAGGTTTTATTGAGGAGTGGAAGGTCGAGCAGCCACTCGCCGGGATAATCGACCAGATCTAGCGTCAGCGTGCGCGTTGCGGTGTTTTCTTTTTGATATTCGATGATGAGGCGAAGCTCGCTGATGTCCACCGTCGATTTCGGCCATCGCCGCTCATCCAGCAAGGTGCGGACATGGCTCTCGTAGGCAAATCGAGGAACGGTATCATCGGGCTGCGGGGCCAGATATGCCCGTGCGATACGCCCGGTTGCGAGCGACTCGAACACCGGAAAGCGTCCGCCGCGCAGCAGGCCATGTACCAGCGCGGTAATAAAAACCGTCTTGCCCGCGCGCGACAGTCCTGTGACGCCTAGCCGCACCGTCGGATTGAAAAGACCTTCGCCGTACTCGATCAGCGACCGCAGGGAGACGCGGGCGTCCTCGACGATATCCGAAAATGGAGGTGCCATAATTCGATCAAGACTTTATTGGATAGAGAGAAAATGGGCAGCGATGATTTGTGCGACGCTTTTATGAAACTGGCGATTGTCAGGCGCGAAATCAAGTTTCAGCATCGACATGAATCTTGATCGGAGGCATTTCAGGGTTCGTTGACCATTGTTACGATAGGCTGCAGTTTAAGGACGACGGCATCACGAGTGGGCGAATGGCGATCTTCCAGTTGAAGAATTTTGTGACGTTTCCCGAGACAACTCGGGGTGGAGTCATCCGCTGGGAATTCGACCGCGCGGAAATGATTGCGGACGGTGTCGTCCATATTCTCGGTGTTGCTTTCGGCCTCGTCGCGGCGACCGCTTTGATCATCCTGACCTCAATCTATGCAACACCCGGACAGATCGTGTCGGTTTGCATCTATGCCGCAGGGCTATTGGCCATGCTTAGCCTCTCCGCTACCTACAATCTTTGGCCGGTGTCGCCGGTGAAGTGGTTTCTCCGCCGCTTCGATCATTCGGCGATCTATGTGCTGATCGCCGCGACCTACACGCCTTTCCTCGCTGATATGAACAATCTCGTTCTTGGAATTTGCATATTGATAGGCGTCTGGTGCGTTGCGGCATTTGGAATCTACATGAAGGTGAAATGGCCGGGCCGTTTTGATCGTCTGGCCGTGATGCTCTATCTCGCCATGGGATGGAGCGGAGTGATGGCTTACGACAGTCTTGTCTCGTCGCTGCCAAGTTCGACGCTCTGGCTGGTCGCCGCCGGTGGGATCATTTACTCGCTGGGCGTGATTTTCCATGCGTGGGAACGGTTGCGTTTCCAGAATGCAATTTGGCACGGGTTTGTGCTGTTGGCCGCGATAACCCATTACGCGGCAGTGCTCGATCTGGTTTTGCTGTCGGCTTGATTGCCCTTACAGCCGTTTCGACCTAGACCATCTTCATGAACGTTTCCGGCAAAGTCGTTGTGGTTACCGGCGGTGCGAATGGCATTGGCCAGGCGCTATGCGAGGTGTTTCATCGCGAGGGCGCATCGAAGGTCATCGTCGCCGATCTCGATGGCGACCGCGCGAAGATAGTTGCGGATGCAATCGGCGGCGCGGCGTTCGCATGCGATGTCGGGCGCGAGCAGGATATCCTCCGCGTCATCGATCAAACTGAAAAACAATTTGGACCGATCGAGCTGTTTTGTTCTAACGCCGGCATCGGCGGTGGCTTCGATCCCATGTCGGAGAATGTCGGCGGCTCATCCGACGAACCTTGGGAAAAAAGTTGGGCGATCCACGTGATGGCGCATGTCTATGCGGCGCGTCATTTGGTGCCCCGCATGACGGCGCGGGGCGGCGGATATTTTCTGAATACTATCTCGGCGGCCG
>JAPLPA010000027.1 GCA_026400415.1 Afipia sp.
CGATCCGATCGTTCGGATGTCGATGGCGGTGCGCGAAGGCCGCACGCTCGACCTTGGAACGTTCGGCGAGTCCGAAGTCGTGCGGCGCGACGCGCTCGACCCGGATCGAGTCATGCGCGCCGATCAGGTTCTTGTCGGCCGCAACAACACCCGGCGCTCCTACAACATGCGCGTGCGGCAAAAGCAGAATATAGAAGATCCGCTGCCGGTTGCGGGAGACAAGCTGGTTTGCTTGCGCAACAACCGCAAGAAGGCGTTGTTCAATGGCGGGCTGTGGCGCGTGAAATCGCGCGCGGCGTCAAAATCGAAAATCATCACCATGCGGCTGTCACCCGACGAAGAATTCGGCGCGAAAGTGACGAAAGTTTCCGTGCGCGCCGATTGTTTCGGTGGGGGAATCGAGGACATTCCCTGGGAGCAGCGCAGGCCTTATGATGAATTCGACTATGGCTATGTGCTCACAGTTCACAAATCGCAGGGATCGCAGTGGGACGACGTCGTGCTGTTCGACGAAAGCTTTGCATTTCAGGACAGCCGCGCGCGATGGCTCTACACCGGCATTACCCGTGCGGCGAAGCGATTGACCGTGGTGGTTTAAGACTTTGTGCGGAGGCGCGCTCTCGCACTGCAAAATGCAATTGTCTTGAGCATCCGCAGTTTTTCTCACAATCTTACGGCCAAGCCGGGCCCAAAAGCCGGCACGCTAGGTCTGAAGGCGCCGGGGCAATATGACCGATCTCTTGACTGACCGGCTGGATACGTCCAGCCGAGAATTCGTTGTGGCTGCAGGATTGAGCAGCCGCCTGAAAGACATCGCACGCTGGATCGCATCGCGCGACGCATACGATCTCGCGTCCTGGATCGCGATGCTATCCCTGATCGTGATTGCCCTTGTGACGTTCGATGACTACGCGATCTCCAATGACGAAGGCGTCCAGCATCACTACGGCGAACTCATCATCGCCTATTACAAGAGCGGCTTCACCGATCAGTCGCTGTTCAAGCTCGACAACCTCTATCTCTACGGCGGCCTGTTCGACGTCGGCCTTATTCTGCTAGGAAAAATCCTGCCCTTCGATCAGTACGAGTTGCGCCATCTCGTTTGCGCGCTGATCGGAATCGGAGGCATCGGCGCTGCCGCCGCAACCGCGCAGATGATTGCCGGGCCGCGTGCGAGATTTTTCACGATCGTGGCGTTGGCGCTTTGTGGCTCTTGGTACGGCACGATGTTCAACGACACCAAAGGAATTCCGCAAGCCACATTCATGGCCGCCGCGGTCTATTTCCTGATCCGCGCATCGCGAGATCTGCCGACGCCACGCATGCGCGACGTTGTCGGTTTCGGAATCATGACGGGCGCTGCTCTGGGGATCAAATCGCTGAGCCTGCTTCTGGTCGGGTATTTCGGCATTGCGATTTTGATGACCATGCCGCGTCCTTTGCTCGGACATTTTCGAGAACGTGCCGGTTTCGTGCTGACGTCGGCGCTGCATTTCATGCCCGCCCTGCTGATCGCCTACATCATCATGATCGGCGCGTGGCCATGGTCTGCTTTGTCACCGCTGAATCCGATCCGTGGTCTCCTGAGCTTCGGAGATTTCCACTATCACATCCGCACTGTGTTGTTTGGCCGCTTCTACGAGATGGCGGATGTGCCAAGCTATTACGTGCCGACTTACATTGCGATCCGGCTGCCATTGCTGACGATGGGTACGGCTTGCCTCGCGCTTGTCATTCTCGCCGTGCCGAAAATCGCGCTCGCCGCAGGCATCCGCGACACGAGCCGCCGGGAACTCGGGCTGATCGCCTTCACTGCAGCGTTCCCCGTGATTTGCCAGGTCATCACCGAGGGACCGGCAATCGACGGCTGCCGGCATTTCATGTTCGTGTTCCCAGCTATCGCGATACTCGCGGGCGTCGGTCTGAGCACAGTAATCGGTGCGCTCAAGCGTTGGCACCGAAACGCCATGATCGGGGGCCTTGTGCTGATTGCCATGACTTACTCATGGACAGCCAACAAGCTGGTTC
>JAPLPA010000117.1 GCA_026400415.1 Afipia sp.
GCCACCGCAAGGTCGTCCACCGTCATTTGGCTGCCAATAAGTGTCACCATCTGGCCGCGTCGCGCGGATGGCGAGTCCGAAAGAGCTGTAACGTCGATCGCCATCATATCCATCGACGAGCCGCCGACAAGCGAACACAGTTTATCGCCAACAATCGCTTTCGAAGCGTTTTCGAGCGCTCCTTCCGGTCTCGGAAAACCATCAGCGTAACCGACGCCGACAATCGCTAGGCGAGTTTGCCGCTTCGCAACCCATACCGGGTTGTAGGCGATCTTCTCGCCTGGCTTGAGATCGAGCACCTTCAGAATGCGGGCTTGCAGCTCCACAACTGGAATCATGGGGTTCGGCTCACCGGGCGTTGGGTTGAGACCGTAAATCGCTGCTCCCGGCCGCACAAGATCGCAATGACCTTTTGGATCGCCAAAAATGCCGGCTGACTTGGCGAGCGAAATGGATATCCCGCCGTAGAGGCGGGCCAATTCGCGAGTTTGCTTGATCTGGTGCTCGTAAGACGACAGGTCGGGTTTAACGGCTTTTTCGAGATGGCTGACGAGCAGCGTAACACCATGCGCCTGTGAGTAGCTTCGCCCAGCAAATGCAGCGACCTCGTCAAATGAAATGCCGATCCGTTCCATGCAGGTATCGACACTAAGCGCGAATCCGCCTGTCCATCCACTGGAGGCGGCAAAGTTATGCCATTCAGCTAATTCGGGTGTACTTCCAATGACCGGCTGCGCATTGATCTCGGCAAAAGCGGGGGCGGTCCAGGGATAAAGCCCATTGATGACATAGATAGTTGCGCTAGGCGCACCGGCGCGAACGCGTTTGGCTTCCGCGAGGTCCGATACAAAAAACGTTTTGCAACCTACTTTGCCTAACGTTGCCGAAATCGCGTCGATGCCGCAACCGTAGCCATCGGCTTTCACCACCGCAGAACATTCAGCTAATGTCCGCTTCTGAAGTGCGCTCCAGTTAAACGCGATGGCGGATAAATCGATTTTTAGAACACCGGCAGCCTCCGCTTCAGGCGGGCCTTCTGCCATCACGAATTCGGCGATTCCTCGGTTCCTGACTTCTAGCTTTCCGCCTTTATTCGTGACTTTGCCGTCGATTGATCCGTCGATGACGACCTCGGCGCCGCTTTCAATTGTCAAATTACCTTTGAGATTGCCGCGGACATAGAGCGAGGAGTTGCGTTGAACGATGGTGTCACGGCGAACCGAGCCGATAATTTCTTTGACTCCATTTACGGAAAACAGATTCTCGGCATCTTCTGCCATTGGTTCTTTTGCTAAAAGCATTGCGATGGTCTGCGGGGTGTAAGTTTTCTTTTAGCGATCAGAATTGACTAGAAAGGAGTCCAAGCTCTGTCCGACAATACATCGGATACAGACGGAACGATCGAAGGTCCCGCAAATTTGGCCGAAGCATCGCCGATGGTGTGGATAAGGACTTAAACCCAAGCAAGACCTCATAGTTAGCCAGTTGATCCCTGCGGTCATCGACACCGCGATGGCGGAAATTCGCGAATTGGCAACTTAGCGCGGCAATCTGATGCTCGAAGGGCGCGAGAGGCAGGCTGCGATCATGCTATCCGCTTTGCTAGCCCAAACCCGTGGTACTGGCAAGTGCCGAATAAAGCGGCACGCCATTAGCACTAACACTGAAAAGGCCGCTATTGAGCGGCCTTTTTGCTGCTCGTTCTGCTATTTGACCGCGGATCGTGATTTGTTCATCTTTCCTTCAGCCGAGAAAGGCTTTTGATTAGGGTGACTTAGCGGCGCGCGATGGCGAACCGCAAGCGGGGATAAAAGACGGCGATGCTTGATCTTGCGATCATAGGTGGCGGCCCAGGTGGGCTAATGAGCGCCTGGTATCTCAAGAAGAAGCTGGGACCGCTTTGCCGCGTCACCATCTATGAAGCGTCCGATCGTGTCGGCGGCAAAATCGTCACCAAGACATTTGATACCGCGCCCGCGATGTACGAAGCCGGCGTCGCCGAAATTTATGATTACTCTATGACCGGCCCCGATCCGCTGCGCGAGCTCGTGCAGCACTTCGGTTTGCAGACCATTCCGATGGATGCCGAGCAGGTGCAGCTTGATGGCGAATTGCTCGCCGACGTGCCGGGCATGCGCGGCAAGTATGGCCCGCAGACCGCGAAGGCCATCGAGGATTTTCGCAAGAAGTGCGCCAGCATGGTCTCGCCGGCCGAATATTACGAGGGCGTCGGCGCGCACGATAACGAACATCCGTGGGCCTATATCAGCGCCGAAGAATTGCTGGATCGGGAAGTTTCCGATCCGACGGCCAAGCGCTTTTTGAAGGTGATGGCGCGATCCGACATCGCCACGGAATCTCACAACACCAACGGCCTCAACGCGCTGAAGAACTTCGTGATGGATGTCGAGGGTTACATCGGCCTCTATTCAATTCAGAACGGCAACGAGCGACTCATTCACGGTCTGCGAAGCGAGATCGACGCCGACGTTCAATTGAATCATCGCGTGCTGAAGTTGGGCAGGGCCGACTCGGGTCGCTACGCGATCAACATGATGAACGGCAAGGGACCGGTCACGAAGGAACACGATCTCGTCGTGGTGTGTCTGCCGCATTCATGGCTCACCACAATGCGGTGGGACGGCGAATTACTGCGCCGCTCGATGGTCAAGCACATCGCTTACTTTGATCGGCCCGCACACTATCTGCGTGTCGCGCTGCTGTTCGACGAACCGTTCTGGGGTGAAAAAGTCCCGGGCGCATGGTGGATGTCGGAAGCCTTTGGCGGCTGCTGCGTCTATGTCGAAGGCGCGCGCCACGACGTCGGCAAGCTCGGCGTGCTGAATTTTCTCATCGCGGGCTCTGACGCATTGGCGTTTGCCAATCTGAGCGACAAGGATTTGATCGACGCGGCAATCAAATCCCTGCCGGCGTCGTTCGGGGATGCACGCGCGCATTTTATCGAGGGCAAAACCCACCGCTGGCTGTCGTCGGTCAATTGCATTCCCGGCGGTTTGCCGGCGCGAGATGTGATGACCAACCATCATCCCGAGCCGCATGAGCATCCGGGTGTCGTCGTGGTCGGCGATTACCTGTTCGATTCGACGCTCAACGGATTGCTCGATTCGTCCGATGCCGCGACCGACATCATCCTCACGCAGATGATGAAGCTGCGTTATGAGCGCGGTGAGGGCGGCAACGTGCCGTCCGACAAAATAGATCGCGCCTATTTCGACAACTATCGCAATCTCGGTCCTTACGGCGAAGTCTGGAATCAGTTCACCGATCCGGTCTATTTGATGAATCTCATCAAGATCGTCTGGAACAGGGCGAAGGGATACAAACTTCTGGTGGCCGGTTCTGCGAGTGGCGAACTGGTCGGTGCGTTGCGCGATCTTGGTGTGGATGCGTGGGGTATCGAAAGCAATCGCTACATTCACGGCAAAACGCCGAAGGCGTTGCGTAAGTTCAACAAGTTCGGGTCGATCGCGAAGCTGCCGTTCAAAAAGAACGAATTCGATTTCGTGTTCGAGACCAGTCTTTGCCACCTGTCCGAAAGCCAGGTGAAACGCGGGGTGCGGGAAATCAATCGCGTCGTCAAGACGGGCTTTGTGTTCGGCTCCATCACCAGCGACATGATGCCTGCGCTGATCGACAAATACGATCTGCTGCGCGGCGTGAAAAAACTCGGAACGTGGTGGGAGTGGTCCGAGATGTTTTTCAACAACGGCTTCGATCTCTCGATGCATCGTCATGACTGCACCGACGAGGTTTGGGCGGCGACACTGGCCGC
>JAPLPA010000128.1 GCA_026400415.1 Afipia sp.
AAGGAACCGGACCCATTGGTGTTTTTCCCGTTCAGGCAGCCAGTGCATTTCAATGCCAAGGGCTATGAAGTGGTGGCAAAAGAAGTTCTGACCCGATTGGGAGCCGCCGGCGGGACTTCACGGACACCATAAAGATATACTTATAAAATAATATAATAGTATCAATCACTTGTGTCGTTCACCATATGAACGATAAGATTGACGTTCACCCCGTGAACGCGCTAATCCATCACTCCGAAGAGGATTTGCGATGGCGCGCGCGGTACAGACAGAGGATACGGAGAACGAGCGTCTCGTTCTCGACCTTCTCAATTCGGTGGAAGCCGATGGTTCGCGCTCGCAGCGCCATATCGCGTCCGAACTGGGTATCGCCCTTGGGCTCGTGAATGCGTATCTCAAGCGTTGCGTGAAGAAGGGCCTCGTCAAGGTCGGCCAAGCCCCGGCGCGCCGCTACGCATACTATCTCACGCCGCAGGGCTTTGCCGAGAAGTCGCGTCTGACGGTCGACTACCTTTCGACATCGTTCTCGTTTTTCCGGCGGGCCAAAGCCGACTGCGCGAACGTCTTCGAGACTGCCAAGTCGCGCGGCTTCCGCAGGCTGGTGCTTGCAGGCCAATCCGACCTCGCCGAAATAGCCCTGCTTTGTGCGGCGGAAAGCGGTGTGAACATTATCGCTTTGATCGATAAGCGATCCGACGTTGATCGGTTCGCCGGAATCCCGGTCTTTCAATCTTTCGATCAGGTCGAGGAAAAATTCGACGCAATCATCGTAACCGACGTCAGGCGCGCGCGCGAAACGCTCGACGCTGCCTTGGCGGCGTTTGGCGGAGAGCGTGTTTTCGTTCCTGCGCTGTTGGGATTGCGTGTTCCCACTGCTGGAGTGTCGCCGTCATGAGTGAGCGTTCAGCCTCACGCTGGTATGTCGTGCAGACGCAAGTGAATTGCGAAGCAAAAGCCGCGCGCAATCTGATCAGTCAGGGATATGACGTCTATCTGCCGCGCTATCTCAAGCGCCGTCGTCATGCGCGTAAAGTTGACTACGCGGTCAAGCCGCTTTTTCCACGCTACATGTTTGTTGCCATCGACATGGCCACGCAGCGCTGGCGCTCGATCCAGTCGACGTTCGGAGTTTCGCGCCTTGTGACCAATGGCGAGGATCCGGCAACAGTGCCGGACGGGATCGTTCACGCGCTTAGACAGCGCGAAGACGAACGAGGATTCATCGGCATAGACACGAAACCAACGTTTGCTCCAGGCGACAAGGTGCGCGTGCTCGCCGGCGCGTTCATGGACAGTGCCGGTTTCTTTAACGAAATAGCGGATCGGGACCGTGTCTCGATTTTGCTCGATATGTTGGGTCGTCAGGTCCGCGTTCTTCTCGACGCCGACATGGTCGCCGCGGCATAGGGTTCACTTCATGCGAGCGCCGCGTTGGCGTTCGTCGTTATGGTTTTTGTAGAGTCTGCGTGAACCTGATTCACCCGGACTGCGGTAGCATGAAAATTTTGGGCCGCGCTTTCGTAATGCCTTCTCGATTTTTGCAAGCATTCAGGTGATGCGCGGAGATCATCGGATTTTCATCCAGGCGCGAATGAGTTCATCGCGCTTTCCGGGAAAGATGTTGTCTTCATTTCGTGGGCGTCCTCTCATTGCGCAGGTTCTCGGACAGTTCGATGCAGGATTGCGATCCCGGATTGTGGTTCTGACGAGCGATGAATCCAGCGACGACCGATTGGCAGAATTTGTGTCTGACGAATGCGATGTTCCGGTTTTTCGCGGCAAACTCGATGATGTGGTTGCCCGCTTCCAATCTGCGCTGGCGCAATATCCGTGCGAGTGGTTTGTGAGAATTTCCGGGGACAGC
>JAPLPA010000368.1 GCA_026400415.1 Afipia sp.
AACGGATCGATCTACATCAACTTCGGTAACGTCATGTCCGCAACTTCTCAATGCCCGCGAACATTCGGCGCCCGTTATTAAAGATATCGCGCGTTTTTTAGAGAGGCCGCCCATTAAGACAGCGACTCTCGTCGATTCTCAAAAATATTCAAATTTACCATCGCGGCTAGCGAGCTACGCGAATGATTTCTTGGATTTTACATTTGACGATTTTTTCTGCTTAACCGGAATAGCAATCGCGTTTTTCCGAAGGTAATCCGACAATTTCTGGCCTTCCGTTAGGTTGTGAAGCTCGGACAAACGTCCAGCCAACTCTTCATTCCTGCTGAGGATTGCTGCGACAATGGGCTTGTGTTGATCCACAATAACGGATGGCTTTTGAATAAGCGCATCGCTTGAGCGGATATACATTCGGATTTGTTGCTCAATTACTTGGTACTGTGACTTTAAACGCCCGTGCTCAACTTGGCCTATAATTGTCTTATGCAACGCAAAATCTGCTTCCGCGATCCTATTGCGGTTACCTCGCGTGCATTCTTTCACTAATTTTTCCAAAGCGACTTTTAAGGCAACGACACTATCATCATTAAGTTGTTTCGCCAGCAATTGCGCCGCGAGCCGTTCAAGACTCGATCGCAGCGTATACAGTTCCCAGACATCGTGAGCTGAGAGAGACGCGACCGTCCAGCCCGTGTAAGGAACTAAGAAAATTAATCCTTCAGTCGCGAGCTGGTGCAGCGCAGTTCGCACCGTGGCCCGCGAAAGTTGCATTTCATCTGCAAGCCGGATTTCGGTGATCCGACTTCCAGGAGCGATCGATCCATTAACAATGGAGTTGCGCAGAACATCTGTTGCCCGAGTTTCCGCGGCCATTTTGACTACAGGGCCAAACTCAATTCGAGACACTTTAATTCTCCGATCCAAAATGGATGTGTAGATCATAAAAGCCGTCTAGCATAACCATGAGCAATCTCTTTCCCGGCAAGTTCAGCGCTAAACGCATGTTGTATTTATTGTGCTTCCTTACTCCCTGCTGAGAGTTGAACAATTTCGTTTATGTTCGAAAGAATGGTGCGCTGTTAAGTAGGCTTGTTTTCTGAGATATAATGTAACCGGCCTCAGCGGCCTTTCCCAAATACGCTTGCCACGCTGCATCTTGCCCAAGCCGTGCGCGCTTAACGACGCGTTCAGTCGCGTCGTTGTATTGCCAGATGTGAATGTACGAATTTACATCCCCTGTTTCGGTCACCAAGAACGCTAACGGGTCTCCTAGATATTTCCTTTGAACGGTCCATCCGAACTCTTCATAAAGCGATAACTGCTTTTGTAGCGTTCCGAATCTCACACGATAGTATCGGTGATCATAAAGCATGGCGACCTCGTCAGTCAGTTTACCAGTTCTTCGACACTACGCCCCAAACCCGTTCAGCGCGCGATTGGCAATCTTGCATGATTGCTTCCGCATCGACGGTCGTGACAGCCCGGTCAGAAACAACTCTGACACCATCGACAAACACATCGGTAACGTCGCTGCCATTCGAGTTGTAAACGATATTAGAGATAAGGTTTTCGATCCGAATAGGTCGATACCAAGGAAGAGTTAGATCGAGCAATATAATGTCCGCTTTTTTGCCGACTTCCAACGTGCCGATATCTTTTTCCATTCCAAGTGCCCGAGCTCCGCCCACTGTGGCAAGACGAAGGGCATCGTATCCTTCCATGAGACTGACATCGCCGGTTTTGACGCGAGGAAACAGAATGCTGGATCGAATGAATTTCCAAAGGTCGTTTGAACACCAATCCGACCCGATCGAAACACTCACACCTCTTTTATGGACTTTCTCCATCGGAGGAAAATATCCTCTCTTTGGCGTATGAAAAGCTGTATGAGAAAGATTCATTCCAGTCTCGTGCATAATCTCGATGTCTGAGTCATTTAAGAATACGCAATGGAACCCAATCGTCTCTGGCGTCAAAATGCCGAGATCTCGCCCAAGCTCCATCGGTCGTTTTCCGTACCGAGCAAGAACAAACTCTGTCTCACCAGGAACCTCGGCAATGTGAATGTTGATGCCTACCCCGTGCTTCTTAGCCAAATCACGGGTTTGCTCGATTCCCTTGTCTGAAAGATACCCAGGACCGCCGGGAGAGATGCGAGTCGTAATTCGACCATCGGCCTTACCGTGCCAATTCTCGAAAAGTTCTTGTGCGGCGTCCAATCCCTTTTCGACGAGCGATTGGTCCCACGGCCTTTCCATGTTGCGGGCCGACAGCTTTAACAAGTCAGTGCCTACAATCCATTCACTTAAGACAGCGCGAATTCCCAAATCCTTTGCGACCGGCCCGACCAGGCGTTCGTTCAGGAATGTACTGCTTATCGTTGTGGTGCCACTCATAATCATTTCGAGTGCGTGTGTCATGCAGCCGCTATAATAGTCTTCGTCCGCGAGCGAACACACGACTGGAAAACCGCGCTTGTAAAGTCCAGCTGTATCCCCTGATCCCGGCACGTCCTCCGTCAAACCCTTCATATACGCGCCAACCAAATGTATGTGGGTGTTTATGAGCCCGGGCAATATCGCCTTCCCTCGCGCGTTGATTATCGTATCAGGGCGATGTTTTTGACGATCAAACCCCTTGGTTGCTCCAACGTAAATAATTCTCGTGCCTTCGAAGGCTACCGCGCCATCGGCCACTACCTCATTTTTATTCATCGGAATGAGGTATCCGTTTTCAATAAGAGTACAGCCCATCGATTTACTCCTGCGTCCGTCGGTTGTTAGGAAAGCTTCGGCATTGAGATTGGACAAATCGATTCGTAAGCACGCGCAGCTGCTAACACCAAATGATCGCGGTATTTTGCGCTGACGATCTGCAACCCAATAGGCAGTCCGTCGCTGGAGAAGCCGCACGGAATTGACGCAGCGGGCTGCTGCGTAAGATTGAAAGGATAAGAAAACGGTGTCCACGAAATCCAATCTGCTTTCTCATTAACATCCGGCGCGACATGACCTGCTTTGAACGCGGGGCGAGCCACCGTCGGAGTCAAAAGCACGTCATACTTGTCAAAAAATTGCTGTGAGCGCATTCCGATCTCGGCCCGGTGATCCACAGCACGAAAATACTCCGGCTGATTGTAAGATTCTCCCAGATCGGCAATTAAGTTAAACCCCTCATCAAGTTTACTCCGATCAGACTGCGGCAAGCTTCTGCGTTGATTTGCTGCTCCTGCGTACCAATGGATCCGAAATGTTTCAGTCGGATCACCAAAATCCGGATGGTCTTCTGTTACAGATGCGCCCAACTGCAAAAATACCTTACTTGCTTCGTCCAGTGCGCGCGCAACTTCAGGATCAACCGATGCAAAACCAAGCGTCGAACTAACCGCCATGCGCAAGCCAGCAACGCCAGAATTTATTCCGACATGATAGTCATTGTTACGAACAGGCAAACTGAACCAATCTCTGGAATCCGGCTTAGCTAAAATATTCAGCATGTGAGCCGCATCGCTGACGCAAGACGTCATTGGCCCCAGATGCGCGATCGTTCCAAATCGACTTAGTGGATAGGCGGGTACGGTACCAAAAGTCGGCTTTAGTCCAAAAATCCCGCTGAAGCTCGCTGGAATTCGGATTGAGCCCCCTCCATCGGTACCGAGATGAAGAACCCCCATGTTGCAAGCTGCCGCAACTGCGGCACCGCCGCTCGATCCGCCTGATGTTTTGTCGGTATTCCAAGGATTGCGCGTTATTCCGGTCAGCGGAGAATCGCAAACACCCTTCCATCCAAATTCCGGAGTGGTCGTCTTGCCAAGCAAAACCGCGCCCGCTTCTTTCAGGCGAGCGACGGCCGGTGCATCTTCATCCCAGTTTTGATCTTTTTTTGTGGTCAGCGACCCTCGAAGAGTAGGCCATCCCTTTGTAAGAATAATATCTTTGATTGACGCTGGAATTCCGTCGATAGCACTTAACGGCTCTGCCCGTGACCAGCGCAATTCCGCTTCCTTCGCATTCGCTAGCGCACTTTCGTGATCGACAAGGCAAAACGCGTTTAGTTTTGGATTGAATCGATCGATCTGATCGAGGGCCGCTTTCGTCGCTTCAACTGGAGAAACCGATTTGTTGGCGAAGTGCCGTGTCAATTGCGACACGTTCATGGCTGCAAGTTCGGAATGATTTGCCATCAGTATTGCCTGCCCAAATCGACGTGGTTTGCTAGATCGCGATTGGCCATGAACGCGCGAACGTTCGCAACGAAATGAGGAGCGACGTCTTCGGGAATTAGCGGTCCACAGACGTGCGGCGTAATTGTAATCTTTGGGTGACCCCAAAATGAATGCGCAGCCGGCAAAGGTTCTTTGTCGAAAACATCGAGGCTTGCGCG
Source organism: Afipia sp. (assembly GCA_026400415.1). Taxonomy (GTDB): domain Bacteria; phylum Pseudomonadota; class Alphaproteobacteria; order Rhizobiales; family Xanthobacteraceae; genus Afipia. Next base: position 4,384 of record JAPLPA010000368.1, read on the forward strand.
CGCGACTGCCCCCCCATCAATTGCCGTCAGCAGATCTGGCTCATCAATGACGCCTCCCCGACCAACGTTTATGAGATGGCATCCAGACTTGAACTTATCGAACACTTTCTTATTGAAAAGACGCCTCGTGCTCGACGTCAGCGGAAGAACAAGAACGACAACATCGCATTTAGTGACGAAATTTCCAATTTGATCTAGACCAACGTATTGTTTTTGAACCGCATCACATCTCGATTCAGATCTTCGCCAGCCGATAACCTTGCAATTATTCAACCGCAAAGTCTTAGCCACTTCCGAACCGATCTCGCCCAAGCCCGCGATACCGACGGTCAAATCGCTAAGCGCGCCCATTTCAAAAAAGGCCCAAGTTCGACTGACTTGCTGTGCTCGCGCATGATCGAGTCTCAAATTGTGATCAAGGATCATGGCAAGCACGTACTCGGCCATCCTAGGTGCGATCAGCTTTCCGTCTGTCCGCGTGAGAATAATTTGCCGGTCGGTCGGCCAATTTGGCACGATGTCATCGACACCCGCGCCCATCTTCTGAACCCAAGCAAGATTAGGAATCTCCCTTAGCCACTCGGGAGGAAAACCCCAACCGTAGAGTATAGTCGTGCTGGCGAAGAACTCTTTCGCTTCTTCGGGCGTGTTGGCGTACTCAATTCTCACATCCGATAGAGAATGCGAAAGCACCTTCCTGAACCTTGGAAGATCTTGTTGATATTTGGAGTACACAAGAATTGAAGGAGTTTTCGTCACACTAACAAGCCATCGGGTGAAAGTTTTCCCACGCCATCTGTACCGACCACTTTGCCATACTTACGACCAGAGCACGTACGACTTCACCCGCTTTTCAACGTCACTCCACTCTTGCTCAGTCAGCTTGACTGTGCCGAGATATTTATTACTGTAGATCGCCTCCGGATTTATGTCTGCTTTGATGTCGAGATAGGTTTTCACGGTAGAAACGCTTGAAGAAACCTCCTCAGGCTTGAACCAACCGAGACCGTTCTGTTTGGGTCCCGAATGCAAACCCAGGGCCGTATTAATCGCGATTTGATGCTTCAAAGTTTCTCGACTGCGGTCGCTTCCTTGAAACTCCGGTACAGCCTTAATGTGAAGGTCGAGCGTTTCTTCGGGCTTCAGGTAGGTAAATTTTAGACCTTCCATCGCGCCTTCAACGATCGCTTTAGTTACTTCCGGGAATTTTTCTATCTGGGAACGTTGAGCGATAACGCCTGTGTCGTAAATCCGAACTCCGTAATTGTGGTACAGCATAATTTCGATGTCGCCACCGCCGGTCCAAAGCGGCGCTGCATCGGTGCTGTAATAACCCGTCAATGCATCGACCTTTCCGTCAAGCAATGACTGAGTACGCACATTGCCATCTAGAAATTGGAATTTAACTTTGGAGCGATCGACGCCAGCAGCCTTCGCAAACGCCGGAAACAGATGATAATCACCAGTCGTCGGCGTTGCGCCGATGGTTTTGCCTTCTAGATCTTTTGGATTCTTGATTCCGCTTTTTTTCAGAGAAAAAACAGCCAAAGGAGAAACCTGCATATGTAGACCGAGGCCAACCAGGTCCATACCTTGCGCAACGGTCTGGATCATGACCGAGAAGCTGGCGTCACCGTAATCGAACTGGCCGAGACCGACTTTCTTACTCGCGTCTGCAGACCCAAACCCTCGACTTACTTCAACGTCGAGACCGCGCGACTTCCAATAACCCAAATCTCGAGCCGCAATAAAAGCAGCATACGATCCGATGGGAAGCCAAGGTAGAGTCAGCTTCACTTTAGTGGGTTGGTTTTGTCCAAAAGAGACGACGCTGAAGGAAGAGGATCCAGCGAGCCCAATTGCTCCCCCTAGCGCTTTGTTGAACGCTCGTCGATTGATCAGCTGAGTCATGATAAGTTTTCCTTTCAGGAATTGGGAATATGCAAGGAGGCTCCAAGCTATTTCTCCCAGTAGATAATCGTTCGGCCAAAAAACTCGACCGCAAAGTAAAGCGCGAGGCCAATGATGCTTAGCGTGACGACTGATGCCAGCATCATCGTCGTGTCCATCATACCCGTGGCGAAAACGATCAAATATCCAAGTCCACGATCGGATGTGACGAACTCAGCCACGATAATTCCGATGACGGCCAGCGACATCGCTACCTTCATGCCGTCGACGATATAAGGAAGAGCTGTGGGCACTCGCAGCGTCCAGAATATTTGGGTGCGACTTGCCCCAAACGCGCGCGCCATCCTCAGCAACGACGGCTCGACACTCATAAGTCCTGAAGCGGGACTGACGACCATCGGAAAGAACGCAACAAAGAAGACCAAGGCCACTCGAGAAACTGAGCCGGCTCCGAACCACAGCACAAAAAGAGGAGCAACCGAAATTTTCGGAATAAGAGCAATGCCGACAACAATCGGATACAATCCCCGTCGAATGGTGGAGAATTGGGTTAGGAGAACCGCAATAAACACTCCGCCTACAACAGCTATCGCAAAGCCAAGCAGGCATTGGTACAAAGTCGGCCACGCGTTCTGCAGCAATTGCGCCCGCTGGACCCACATATAAGCGGCCACATCTGAAGGCGCAGGCAAGATTATCCGCAGAACTCCCGAGTATCGAACGTACAGCTCCCATGCGAGCAAGAGCATGGCGAACACTGTCGCTGGCCACAAAGGAGACGCCACGAACTTATCCCAAGCGGTAACCACTTGGCGTTGTTCAAAAGTGTCGGGTGTCGAATCCACCATACTGTTACCCTGCCGCGGCTAAGTTTGCAGGCGTTCGGCCTCTCGAGATCGACTCTCGAATTTCGTGGATGAGAGCACTAAACTTTGGATGAGTTTCGATATCCAAAGACCGCGGTCGATCGAGGTCGATTGCAAATTCCTCAACAATTCGTCCTGGTGACAATCCCATGACGACAACACGATCGGAGAGAAACACAGCCTCGCGGATACTATGGGTCACGAACAAAACTGTCTTGTTGTGTTTGCTCCAGATATTTTGGAGCTCAACGCTGATCTCGTCGCGCGTAAGCGCGTCTAAAGCGCTGAATGGCTCGTCCATCAAAAGAATGTCTGGATCACCCACAAGGGCGCGGCAGATCGCCACGCGCTGGCGCATACCACCGGACAATTCCGAAGGATAATGATCGGCAAACTTCGTAAGACCTGTAAGCGCGAGCAGCTCAAAAGCTCTTTCGCGGGACTTCTTTTTTGGAAGTCCGCGCAATTCAATAGGATAGAGGATATTGGCAATCACTGTGCGCCAAGGCATCAAACTTGCGTCTTGAAACACCGTTCCAATTTTCTGGCTCGGCCCGACAACCCGATTACCTTCGATACGAATTTCACCGCGCGTCGGCAGTTGAATGCCCAAAACCATGCTCAGTAGTGTGCTCTTCCCGCACCCACTTGGGCCGCACAGAGAAACAAAGCTTCCGCGTTCGATAGATAGGTTAGCCCGAGAGACCGCTACGGTCGCTCGGCCATCCGAGCCGAATTGCTTGTCCACATCTCGCAATTCAATTTGCATTTTCGTTGCCAACCTCTGCGATGGAAAGATCAGAACATAATTGGTGATTGTCGACAAGAGCCCATGTTGGCAATTTGCTGGCTCTGCGCGATTTGGGCGCAGGGCCGCTAAACCTTCATCACACTATGCAAAAAAAATTGGGCGAAATCACGCGGCGCCGAAATTACTCGGCGCGTCAAATTCAAGACAATTTCCGCCGCAGTATTGCGCAGGCCTAAAGCCCAGCGAATACAGCTTCGGATTCTGACAATAAACGAGACGCGTCACTGTCAGAGAAAATCAACGGCGGGCGGATCTTCAACGTGTTTGAGTGAAAACCCGTAGCCGAGATAAGTACGCGCCGTTCGCGCAATTCATTGACGATTCTTGAGGCCGACACCGCGTCTGGAGATTTCAATTTTCGGTCAGAAATAATCTCGACGCCTATGTAAAGGCCCGCGCCGCGGACGTCTCCGATGACATCGTATTTCTTCATCAGTTGAGAAAACCCAACCTTAATTTGCTCGCCAATCTTTTTGGCGTTGGCTTGGAGGTTCTCCTCACGAATGACGTTTAGCGTTTCCTGGGCGGCTGCGATCGCTACCATAGTCAAACTAATAGCTGTTCCGATTGCTGTATTGAAATGCATCTGTATGAAAAAGAGGGCATTGAAATAAAATTTAATCAAGGAGAATATATAGCACATGTAGTAACCT
>JAPLPA010000143.1:0-642 GCA_026400415.1 Afipia sp.
CCGCGCTAGTTTTCTTCACCCTCCCCCTCCAGGGGAGGGTGAAGCGCCCGGATCGCAGACTTAATTTGCTGCACAAAAAAATAGTTGAGGGAGCAATAACGATGTTCACCAACAAGCGCCCGTACCGCATCGAGTGGCAGGACTGCGATCCCGCCGGTATCGTTTTCTATCCGCGCTACTTCGCCATGTTCGACACTTCGACGACCACCCTGTTCGAGAAAGCGCTTGGCATGCGCAAGCGCGACTTCATCAAGCACTATGATTTCGTCGGTTATCCGATGATCGATACGCGCTCGAAATTCCACATTCCCGGCATCTTCGGCGACGACGTGGAAATCCAGACCGCCATCACCGAGCTTGGACGCTCGAGTTTTTCCGTCGAACACAAGCTGATGAAGGACGGACAACTTGCGGTCGAAGGTTTCGAAAAACGCGTCTGGGTGGGCAAGGACCCCGCCAATCCGGACCGCCTCAAGTCCAAGCCGCTGCCGCCGGATGTGGTTGAAAAGCTCTCCAAATCTGTCTGATCTGCCCTACTCTGGACACGCCTCAGCCGCCATGGCCCCTGCCGTGGCCAACGGCGGCATTCTTGCGTCAATTAAAACTCCCCGGAGGAACTCCATGCGTCTCGACGCCTATACC
>JAPLPA010000143.1:678-1021 GCA_026400415.1 Afipia sp.
AACAAGGTCGCCGGCGACCACAAAGACATCGGCAAGCGCATGCGCGGCATCCCCGCGATCTATGACCTCGACGTCCGCAAGAAGGTCATCGACCATTTCAAGGACAAGGACTACGCGCAGATCATCTCCTACGCGATGCCGCCGATCGAGCATTTCGCCAAGGGCGACGAGATCCTTGAATATCTCAAGCTCATCAACGACGGCTTCGCCGAACTCTGCGACAAGGAGAAGGACTACTTCCCCGGCTGGATCGCGCAGTGTTCGCTCGCGATTCCCGACGCGACGATCAAGGAAGCCGAACGCGCCATGAAGATGGGCGCGCTCGGCGTGCAGATCTACACCA
>JAPLPA010000143.1:1033-1799 GCA_026400415.1 Afipia sp.
GGTCCGATCGACGGCCCTGAGTACCAGCAATTCTGGGCGCGGATGAACGAACTCAAGTGCCCGATCTGGGTCCATCCGACGCGCGGCGCCAACCACCCCGACTACATCACCGAGAAGAAGTCGCTCTACGAAATGTGGTGGACGTTCGGCTGGCCGATGGAAACCGCCGCATTCCTCGCCCGCATGATCTTCTCGAAGAACATGGACAAGTATCCGGACCTCAAGCTGATCCTGCATCACTTCGGCGCCATCATCCCGGCGCTGGAAGGCCGCGTCGGCTACGGCATGGACCAGCTCGGCAACCGTACTTCGGAAGAAGATTATGTCGCGCTGCGCAACAGCCTGAAGAAGCGCCGTTCGGCGGCAAGGGCGCGATGCTCGCCGGCCTCGAGTTCTATCCGCACGAGAAAGTCATCTTCGCGTCGGACTGCCCGTTCGATCCGGAAAAGGGCACGCTCTATATCCGCGAGACGATCCGCATCCTCGACGAAATCGACATGCCGAAGGAAAAGCGCGAAGACATCTACTACCGGAACTTCGAAAAGCTCGTGGGCAAGAAGTTCGTCAAGTAAGCGCGCCAGCCTCGATTACCTTCAAGACGCCTGCGGGATCGCTCCCGCAGGCGTTTTTTATGCGCAAAGCGCCCACAAACCCTGTGAGTCTTGCCCGCAAAACCTGAAACACCGGGCCTGATCTGCTAGGTTCCCGGCATCATGGATGCAGCCCGTTCCATACCTCTGGACGAACCCACCCCGGCCGTCGCGGA
>JAPLPA010000067.1 GCA_026400415.1 Afipia sp.
AATTTGAGCGTTAAGTCGGCTGTGTTTTGCGAGTTTAACCATGCTCATCAGCATCGCTTCTCCGGCATCGACCAACTGCTCGAACGTCACCCGACCGGGTTCGCATTTCCGTGTGTGGACGGCATCGCGCGGCACCAGCGGAACATGGACAAAGGCAACAGAGCTGGGGCCATTGGCGAGATGGGTAGATTCGATAGCGCGCCAACTGAGATAATTGCAGAGGTAATATCCTGCGCTGAGCGAGGCGCGGGCGTCGATTCCCGTGTCGCGGGCAGCGTGCAGCAACTTCAAAGTGTGCGGGCCAAAGCGGCGGGTCGTATCTGCAGCGGTTGCGATATTGCGGTGACGCACGTCAGTATGGTCGGCATCAGGCCAGATTTGCGTGACGGCGTTCCGCGCACGGGTCTCAACCCGCATGAAACAAGTTCGCGTGGCGAGTCCGAACATCAACAGTGCGTCGGGGCGATGGGTCGCGATCAGCTCTGGGAGTTGCCGGTCAACTGCGCCGTATGTCACTGGAAAAATGTAACCGACGCGCTCGATGCTATCGAGCGCTGGCCGCCGCAAACGCAGCAGCCGCGCCACAAGTTTTTCGGTCGGATTAAACGGTGCGCCCGGAAACGGCTTGAAGCCGGTGATGAGAATGCGCGGCGCGCTTCTCATGTGTCGAGAAGCGCGGAGACAGTATCGGCAGCGACTGTCGGCGTCATGCGTCCATCGGCGACGGCGGCCTCAAGTTGCTTGACCTTGGCGCGGACGGCAGGATCGGAGCGGAGCTTCGCCTTCATGCGATCTTCCAGCATCGTCCACATCCATTTGACCTGCTGCTCACGGCGGCGTGCGGCGAAATCCCCCGAGGCGTTCATTGCCGTGCGGTGATCGACAACTTTTTGCCAAAGGGCATCGATGCCATCTCCGGTCAATGCTGAGTAGGTCAAAACCGGCGGATACCAATGCGAAGAACGTGGCGTGAGAATATGAAGTGCTGCGTTGTATTCAGCAGCGGCAGATTTCGCGCGCTGAACGTTGTCGCCGTCGGCCTTGTTGACTGCGATCATATCGGCCAACTCAACAAGACCCTTCTTGATGCCTTGCAACTCGTCGCCGGCACCCGGCAGCATCAATGCCAGAAAAAAATCCGTCATGTCGCAGACAGCCGTTTCCGATTGCCCGACACCGACGGTTTCCACCAGTACGACATCAAAGCCTGCAGCCTCGCACAACAGCATCGCCTCACGCGTTTTCGCAGCGACACCGCCGAGTGTGCCCGACGCAGGCGAGGGGCGGATGAAAGCGCTGTCTTCGGCGGAAAGCCTCGCCATGCGCGTTTTGTCGCCGAGAATAGACCCGCCGGTGCGGGCAGATGACGGATCGACGGCGAGCACCGCGATCTTGTGGCCCTTGGCGATCAACGACATTCCGAGCGCGTCGATCGTGGTGGATTTGCCAACGCCGGGTGACCCAGTGATGCCGACGCGAATTGCTTTTCCGGTAAGCGGCAGCAACTCTTGCACCAGATCTCGCGCGGTGGCCTGATGATCGGCGCGGCGGCTTTCGATCAGAGTGATGGCGCGGGCGAGCGCGGCGCGGTCACCGGAGCGGAGGTCTTTCGCAAGTTGGCTGCCTGCCTTCGTTGCACTCATGATTGGCGCGGGCTTTTCTGGCGCACGATCACTCTGCAGCCGCGCTTGAATGGCCTAGCCGGACGTTCAATTTACGGATCAGTTCTTCGGCTGCTTCGGAGATGACAGTGCCGGGTGGGAAAATCGCCTCTGCGCCGGCTGCGTAAAGCGCGTCGTAGTCCTGTGGGGGCACCACACCGCCGATGATGATCATGATGTCCTCGCGGCCACGTTTTTTCAGCGCCGCTTTGACTTCGGGCACAGCGGTGAGATGGGCCGCCGCGAGTGACGACAGGCCGAGAATATGCACGTCGTTCTCAACCGCTTGACGCGCTGCTTCGTCGGCGGTCGCGAACAGCGGTCCTATATCGACGTCGAAGCCGACGTCTGCAAAGGCCGACGCGATCACCTTTTGACCGCGGTCATGCCCGTCCTGGCCGATTTTTGCGACCAGAATTCGTGGGCGACGGCCCTCGGCGTCTTCAAACGCATCGATCAAAACCTGCAGCTTTTCGACCTTGTCGGACATGGTGGCGGCCTCGCGTTTATAGACGCCGGTGATGGATTTGATTTCGGCACGGTGGCGGCCGAACACTCTCTCAAGCGCATCCGAAATTTCTCCGACGGTGGCCTTGGCGCGTCCGGCTTCAATAGCCAGCGCCAGAAGATTGCCGGTGCCGGTCTTCGCGCTTTGAGTGAGGGCGTTCAGCGCGGCATCGACGTCGGTCTGCTTACGCTCAGATTTGAGACGCGACAGTTTGTCGATCTGCAAGCGGCGCACAGTGGAGTTTTCTACTCTCAGCACTTCGATAGGCGCTTCATTAACCGGTTTGTATTTGTTGACGCCGATGACCGACTGCCGCCCGGCATCGATGCGCGCCTGCGTTTTGGCGGACGCTTCCTCGATGCGCAGCTTCGGCACGCCAGCCTCGATAGCCTTCGCCATTCCGCCGAGCGCTTCGACCTCTTGAATATGCCCCCATGCCTTCGCGGCCAGATCGTGCGTCAGGCGTTCGACATAGAAAGATCCGCCCCACGGATCGACGATGCGGGTGGTGCCGGTTTCCTGCTGCAGGAATAGCTGGGTGTTGCGCGCGATGCGCGCGGAGAAGTCCGTGGGCAGCGCTAACGCCTCGTCAAGCGCGTTGGTGTGCAGCGATTGCGTGTGACCTTGCGTCGCCGCCATCGCCTCGATGTTGGTGCGGATGACGTTGTTGAACACATCCTGCGCGGCGAGCGACCAGCCCGAGGTTTGGCAATGGGTGCGCAGCGACAATGAGCGCGCGTCCTTGGGGTTGAAATCCTTCATCAGCTTGGCCCACAGCAGCCGCGCTGCGCGCATCTTCGCGACTTCCATGAAGAAGTTCATGCCAATGGCCCAGAAAAACGAGAGCCGCGGAGCAAACTTGTCGATATCGAGACCCGCAGCCATTCCGGCGCGGACATATTCGACGCCATCGGCAAGCGTGTAAGCCAGTTCCAGATCCTGTGTCGCGCCGGCTTCCTGCATGTGATAGCCGGAAATCGAAATTGAATTGAATTTCGGCATCTTCTGCGATGTGTATTGGAAAATATCGGAGATGATCCGCATCGATGGCGACGGCGGATAGATGTAGGTGTTGCGCACCATGAACTCTTTGAGAATATCGTTCTGAATCGTACCGGAGAGCTTTTCCGGTGGCACACCCTGTTCTTCGGCGGCGACGACAAACAGCGCGAGGATCGGCAACACCGCGCCGTTCATCGTCATCGACACGCTCATCTGATCGAGGGGGATGCCCGCGAACAATGTGCGCATGTCATAGATGGAATCGATCGCGACGCCCGCCATACCGACATCGCCCGATACGCGAGGATGATCTGAGTCGTAGCCACGATGGGTCGCAAGATCGAACGCGACCGAGAGACCTTTTTGACCGGCGGCAAGATTGCGGCGGTAGAATGCGTTGGAATCTTCGGCCGTCGAGAAGCCTGCGTACTGACGCACCGTCCACGGCTGATTGACGTACATGGTCGGGTAGGGCCCGCGCAGATAGGGAGCGATGCCGGGCCAGGTGTCGAGGAAGTCGATGCCCGAAAGATCGGCCTCGCTGTAGCTTGGTTTCACCTCGATGCCTTCGGGCGTCAGCCACGGCTGTACGTTGCTTTGCGCGCCATCGGTGACGAGGGGCTCAAATGCAATATCCGCGAAATTCGGAATTCGGGTCATGACGCACCCATTCTAGCATAGGCTGCGTTCAAGGTCGCCAGTGCGTCGCCGCCAGCCACGATGAAATCGCCGACGCCAGCGGCACGGAGGCCTGCTTCCAACGCGCCGGGGCGGCCTGCCAAATAGATGTGTTTTGCGCCAGTGGCGGCAAGCGCCTTGGCAGCCGCAGCGGCGTGATCCGCATAAAACTTATCAGACGAACAGATGCAGGTGAGGGTCGCACCGGACCCCTTGAAGGCAGCAGCAAGGATTGCTGGATCAGTGAATCCTTCATTGCCAACAGCCTCGATGCCGCCGCTCTCAAAAAAGCTCTTTGCAAACGTCGCGCGTGCCGTGAAGTCCACTGCCACCCCAAGGTTGGCGAGAAATATTTGCGGCCGCGCGCCTTTGTCCTTCAATCTCTTGTCGGACATGTCGCGCAATTTCTCGAACGGCTCTGCGAGGCGATGCGGCGTCAGCGCATTAAATTTGATCGTCTCGCCGCCGGAGGGCGCGATCGCGACCGGCGTTGCGGCCAGCACATCTGCGATCTTCTCGCGCAAGTTCGGAAATTCGCTGGCGCCCGTCAGCACGTCCTTGCGCTTGGCGATGTTTGCCTCGCGCGCCATGCGGACCGCAGCGATTTTTGTTTGAATCAAGTTTTTCTCAAGCGCGGCAAAAGCGCCACCCACGCGCTCGATTTCCTGAAACAGCGACCACGCACTTTGACAGAATTCTTTGGTGAGTGCTTCGATGCCACCGGAGCCTGCGGCTGGATCGGAGACTTTGTCGAGATTGGACTCTTCGAGGAGTACAAGCTGCGTATTGCGCGCGATACGCCGCGACAGCGCGTCGGGCAATCCCGCTGCCAGGGTATGCGGCAGCACATTGATACTGTCGGCACCGGCAAGTCCTGCGGAGAACGTTGCAACCGTGGATCGCAGTATGTTCACGTCGGGGTCGCGCTGCGTCAGCATGCGCCACGCGGTATCGGCGGCAATGAACAAGGGCCTCGGTGCAAGGCCGCAACTTTGTTCGACGCGCGCCCACATCAATCGCAGCGCGCGGAATTTTGCGATTGTCAGAAACTGGTCGGCGTCCGCACTCATGCGCGCATAAATCATACGTTGGGCATCGGTGCGCTTGATGCCAGCGTTTTCAAGGGCGCGCAGATAGGCAACGCCTGTCGACAGCACCCATGCAAGCTCCTGCGCTTCCGAGCCGCCTGCGTCGTGAATGACCCGCCCGTCCGCAGGCGCGAAAGGCCCGCGAAAACCGAGTGCTGCAAGTTTGGAGATTTTCTCGGCGAAAACTTTGGCGGTCGATTCCCACGAACCGGAACTGCCACCGCGCGCGGCGCTGCCCCCGATCGGATCGAGGCCGAACCGGACGTTGACGGAAGCGGGCGAAATTTTTCGTAACGACAATAATTCGGCGAACTGAAGCCCCATGTCGCGGGACTGCAGTCCGATTTCCAACTCGATGCTGATCCCGGCGTCGAGATAGATGCCGTCGAGAACCCGCGTCAGTGCATCTTTTGTTGGCGGCAGTCCAAAGCCACGCGCATTGTTGGCGCCTGCAAATATGATCGCCAATCCGTTCGCGCCGTTCTCAAGATCGAGCAAGGCTTGCGCATTTGCGGTCGCTGCATCCGGATGGTCGGCCCGCTGCATGATCTGCCACGGCGTCCCGGCTGAACGTCCCGGAATGACTTTGGCGTTGCGCGCACGTTCGTAGATCGGGTCGATCTGCAGCCCGTCATAAGTCTTGGCGGAAAGCTTTTCGAACGGGGCACCCTTGAGCACGCCATCGACGAGCT
>JAPLPA010000083.1 GCA_026400415.1 Afipia sp.
CCCTAAATCCATCATCTGAAATTCACTCAAAAATACGGTGTCGGCGCCCATCGGAGCGGGGGGCTTCGCCAATTCGTATCACATCTTGCGCAGGGGTGGTCCACCCTCAGGAGCGTCGCAGAGGGGACCGGCAAACAGAAAAACCCGAGCCTCGCAGCCCGGGTCTCTCACTCGAAAATAATACGTTAGCCGGGTGTTATGGCCTGAGATCAGGCCATCGCGCCGATCTGGGAGCGCATCAATCCGATTGAGTCCATGTCGGCCTGCTCGCGGGCGTTTTCCTCGGCGCGTTCGCGCGCCTGATCGCGCTCGTCGAGCAATTCGACCTTCTTGAGTTCCTCGAACGCCTCACCGAGATGCGCCTTGGCGTCTTCGAGCTGAACTCGCAATTCGTCCGCCGAACGGGTCAAGTTCTCGCGGCGCTGAATGGCCGCCTTGGCATAGGTCGGATAGGCGAAATGCGATGGATCCTGGATACCGGCGCGATCTTGCTCGGTCTGGATTTCGCGTTCGAGATCGACCGACATGCGCTGGAAGTCAGCGATCATGCCCTCGATCTGGGCGACCCTTCGGCGCTTTTCGTCGACCTGAAATTTCTTCAGGCGGATCAGCGTTTCTCGTGACTTCATCGACTCGTACTCCCCAGAAGTCCCAAACTTGAAGCGGGACGGTAACCGGCATCCCGCAAGGGCCGCTCCGGTTGGACACAGATGGCGGGATCATGGCGCGACAAAGTTAGCGTTCCGTTTCCAAAATTTAAGATTCAACCGATTGAGCAACCTGAAGGATTTCCTCCAAACGGCGGTATCCCTCCCCGAGGCCCGTCGCCTCGTCCTTGGCCTGTCTTAAAAAGTCCTCCAGCGGCTCGTGAAGCCGGATCGCCTCGTCCACCTCGGGGCTGGACCCCGCCCGGTAGGCACCCAGCCGTATGAGTTCCTCCATATCGGCGTAGGTCGCCATGACCTGACGACCGCGGGTGATTGTTGGCAAGAAATTCGGGTCGGCGGACTTGGGCATCGTGCGGGAAACGGACTTCAGAACGTTGATGGCGGGGTAACGGCCCCGTTCGGCAATGGCGCGCTCCATGACGATGTGGCCGTCGAGAATGCCTCGCACCGCGTCCGCCACCGGCTCGTTGTGGTCATCGCCATCGACCAGCACCGTGAAAATGCCTGTGATTGTGCCCTCACCCAATCCCGGCCCAGCGCGCTCCAAAAGCTTCGGCAATTCGGTGAACACCGTCGGCGTATAGCCTTTTGCTGTGGGCGGCTCGCCCGCAGACAGTCCGATCTCGCGCTGGGCCATCGCAAAGCGCGTGACGGAATCCATCAGGCACAGCACGTCCTTGTCTTCGTCACGGAAATATTCGGCGATGGCGAGAGTCAAGTAAGCCGCCTGTCGCCGCATCAATGCAGGTTCATCCGCTGTAGCTACCACCACCACAGTGCGCGCCAGACCTTCTTCGCCCAAATCGTCCTGGAGAAATTCCTGCACTTCTCGTCCGCGTTCGCCGACGAGACCGATCACCGAGATGTCCGCATCCACGTTACGCGCCAGCATCGACAGCAACACGGATTTGCCCACACCAGAGCCCGCGAAGATGCCAAGGCGCTGGCCGCGGCAGCAGGTTAAAAATGTATTAAGCGCGCGGACACCGAGATCGAGCGGCTGGCCGACGCGTTTTCTCGAATGCGCAGGCGGTGGCGAATTCCGGTACGGCATCGGCGACGGACCTTGAGTAAGTGGCCCCTTGCCGTCGATCGGCTCGCCCATCGCGTTGAGCACGCGCCCAAGCCACGACGCCGACGGGCGAACCTGACTGGCCGCATTAGCGATCACTGCGCGGCAACCACGGCGCACGCCTTCCAGACCGGCAAACGGCATCACCACCGCATTGTTGCCGGTGAACCCGATGACTTCACAGGGGATGAAACGATTGGTGCCGGTCTCAATCACGATGCGCGCGCCGACCGACATCGCGTGAATGGGGCCGGCGATTTCGACCATCAAACCGCGCACGCCGACCACGCGACCGTAAATATTCGCGCCATCCAGGTCCGTAATCTGCTCGGCGAGCGCTTTCATTGCGAAAACCTTAAGTTTCGGCGATTCGGACGGC
>JAPLPA010000510.1 GCA_026400415.1 Afipia sp.
AAGCCGGTGATGGAGGGCAAAGCCTGCCTGTTCAAGAAATTCGCGGGGATCGACGTTTTTGACATAGAACTGAACGAAACGGACCCGGACAGATTGGTGGATATTGTCGCGGCCATGGAGCCGACGTTTGGCGGAATCAACCTCGAAGATATTCAGGCGCCGCAATGCTTCTATATCGAGAAGAAACTGCGCGAGCGCATGAAAATTCCAGTTTTCCACGATGACCAGCACGGCACAGCTATCATCGTCGGGGCCGCAATGCTCAACGCATTGATGCTGGTGGGGAAGCGTTTGGACACTATAAAACTAGTTTGTTCCGGCGCTGGCGCTGCAGCGATCGCATGTCTCGACACGCTGGTCGGCCTTGGTGTCGAGCGAAAAAATATCTGCGTCGTCGATTCAAAAGGCGTGATCTACACGGGGCGAAATGAATCCATAAACTCGGAGAAGGAAGCTTACGCGCTAACGACGAGTTTACGCACACTCTCCGATGCCATGGCGGACGCGGACGTCTTTCTCGGGCTTTCTACCGCTGGCGTTTTGTCTCCCAAGATGGTGGAAAGGATGGCGGAGCGTCCGATTATATTTGCCTTGGCTAACCCCGATCCGGAAATACAGCCTGAAGACGCAATCGCCGTACGTCCCGAAGTTATCATCGCTACGGGTCGGTCGGACTACCCCAATCAAGTCAACAACGTGCTCTGCTTTCCGTTCATTTTTCGCGGTGCTCTTGACGTTCGCGCCACAACGATCAATGACGAGATGAAGTTCGCCGCGCTGCATGCGATTGCAAATCTGGCGCGATCCGATTCCGCCGACGAGCCGATGGGCGCTTACGATCAGCAAGACAGCGCCTTCGGACCCGGTTATTTCATCCCCCGCCCCTTTGATCCCCGATTGATTGCGGCCGTAGCTCCGGCCGTGGCCAAGGCTGCGATGGATAGCGGCGTCGCACTATCTCCCATTGTAGATATCGAAAGTTACAGGCGCAGTCTCCAGGAATTTACATATCGCTCCGGCAGCATCATGCGTCCGATATTCTCTGCAGCATCAAAACGGCCAAGCCGAGTCGTCTTTGCCGAGGGAGAAAACAATCGCGTTCTTCGAGCCGCGCAGATAGCGTTGGATGAAGGGCTTGCCCGTCCGGTTCTTCTCGGGTGTCCCGATGCAATTGCCGCCAATATTCTAAAGCTTGGGCTACGCATGCGGCCCGGCAACGACGTCGATATCGTCTCGATCAATGATGAGTCAGTACTTCGAAGGGCAGCATTCGCGCTCAAGGAAAATTCAAGGCTCACTAAGGGCGACATTCCTACGAAGTTACGTAAGAATTCGACGATGCTTGCAGCTGCGTTGGTTCTCCAAGGCGACGCAGATGCGCTGATATGCGGTGCGGCGGGCGGTTATTATATCGATCATCTCACACACCTTCGAGAAGCATTCGACCGGAAACCCGAAAAAGGGGTGCTAGCCGCAATGAACCTGTTAATGCTTCCCCTTCATACCGTTTTCATCTGTGATACTTACGTCAACGAAAATCCAACGGCCGAGGAAATCGCCGAGATCGCCGAACTTGCAGCCAGCGAGATCCGCCATTTCGGTCTCCCACCGCGCATAGCATTAGTTTCGCACGTATCCCGCAGCGACGCTAATA
>JAPLPA010000585.1 GCA_026400415.1 Afipia sp.
CGAAATATGAGGCGCATTAGGCGTGAGGAATCCCATGAGGAGCTCGTAAAACTGTTGACGTCGGGCGAGAGCCTAGTGTTCAAGGAGATTTGGCGGCTACTCCTCTTCGCGGCAGCCTTGGGCGTTCAGTCGGGTATTCATCGGCCGTTGGGAAAGGTCGATCAGGGGAAGGCCATCGACGACAGCTATTTCAGTGTGGCTGGGTGGCGGGGGTTCCTGTATCTGATGGGCATTACGGAGGACGGCGATGCGGGAACCCTGAAAATCGATGACGCGTCGGAGGACCGACTCGCCACGTTGTTCGAGGAGTATTCGAATCAGGGGCTCTACGTGCTCCGTGACGTGGTGCAGAGCTCCGTCGTCCCGCTCGACGACATCGTGACGATGATCCTGGATAAAACGGCCTCTCCAGCAGGGCAGGCAACCGTGAAAGATCTTATTTGACCGCCACGGGGGCCAGGCACGTTCAGTGCCGGATTGTGCCCGCAGCCAAGACGGTCTCTCTGAATCCGGGCCAGTTACGCCGTGATCGATGGACTGGAGCTACGGCGAGGCGCCCGGGAAGGTGAAGCACGCAGCCCATCGGAAAATTCGGCAGGTCGTATAGGGATCCGGGAGCGATTGGAGCGGCGGGGGGAGCGACTCGGGACCGGGAATCGTAAGGATGATGCCGTTTTGGATATTGACCGTCCATCGTTCGAAGGTGAACGTGGCGTTCGCGCCCGCGGCAGGCTGGATTGCGATGTGAACGTTGTGGGGATAGTTTGCCTTGACGCTGTAGCCCTTTCGTGCCACGCCGCAGATGTAGATGGCCCGATGGCCAGCCTGTTCATCGAACACGATCTCGGGCGCGCTTGCCAGACCCGGATTACGGGTTTTGCTAAAACGATGCGAATAACGACCGCGCAGGCAGTTGGTGCAGTGGTATCGCTCGTTGAAGCCCACGACGTACTTCGCCCACAGCCACATAAAATCGTCGGGCGTGAAGTTATGCCGGATGACAATCTGGGAGGAGTCCATGCGAATACCGTAGGATTGGAGAATGGACAAACGAGTCGGGCTAATGGCAATGCTATGCCAGCGGCATTATTGATGACCAAGACAGCGAGTCAACGGCGGGTAGGCGGCAGCGTCTGAGCAGGTGCATCAATACCCATGGATGTCGCCACGTTCACAGAGCATGTTCAATCGCTGCCGTACGGCAAGAAACTCCCCCAGGCGACGTATGTTTATGCGCCCGACTCATCCTCCGTGTCGGAAGAACTGCGAGGTCTCGTTGATCGGCTGCGGGGCGATCTTGGCTTGTCGTCGGAGTTCAATGTTCTGAAGTTCACCAACGACGGCGGGATCTCCTTCCTGAAGTATCCGCGGTTTCTAGAGGCACCACATCCCGAGCTCAGCGAGTCCGTTCGGGTGTCTCTGGTCACGGGGAAGGTGTCACGATTGCGATATGGCGGTGATGGTAATCCGCCGATTCTGCATCGGAAAGAAGCATTCGTTCCCGCGGGGCATACCGCCAGTGCGGCCTGGTCTCGGC
Source organism: Afipia sp. (assembly GCA_026400415.1). Taxonomy (GTDB): domain Bacteria; phylum Pseudomonadota; class Alphaproteobacteria; order Rhizobiales; family Xanthobacteraceae; genus Afipia. The sequence goes on from JAPLPA010000585.1 coordinate 1,538, forward strand.
TCACAGCCCAGGAAGAAGCGGCTGGGCTCTATGACCAGCCGATGATGATCGGCTTTAAGTCGGTATGGGATGGGCTGCTCCGTGAGAAGCGGCTTGCATATCGAGACCACGATCTCGTCGAGGCGGAGTCCGGTGAGTCGGTAGAGATGGAATCACCGGTCTTCCCAATTCACCGGCACCGCATTCGAGTCGCCCTTGACCTTGAGCTCATCAAAGAAGGCACGAGCGTTTTCGACTATGGTTGCGGCCGCGGCAGCGATGCCGAACTGCTGCGAGACCTAGGGTACTCGGTCGCAGCATGGGATCCGGCGTTTTTTCCCGACGATGTAATGGCCCATGCCGATGTCGTCAACCTCGGCTACGTGCTAAACGTCATCGAAAACCCACGCGAGCGCCTCGAGGTGCTGCTTGCCGCTTGGTCGCACGCCCGGCAAGCCCTTATTGTCTCGACGCTCATCAAAGGGCAAGAGGGCTACAGCTACGTACAGCCCCACGGCGACGGAGTAATAACGTCGCGACGCACATTCCAGAAGTATTTTGAACAGGGCGAGCTACAGGGGCTGATTGAGTCGGCCCTCGAGACCGAAGCCCACGCCCTGAGCCTTGGCATCTTCGTGATCTTCCGGGAACCGCAGTTCGCCCAATCGTTTCTCGCAGGTCGCCGTCGGCGAGGCATTGCGTGGGGATCCATTAACCCTCGGCTTGCGCAAAAGCGCCAGGCGAAGCAGCCGCGGATCGTTAGGCTTTACGAGCAACACGCGTAACTATTGGATGCATTCTGGCACCGTTCCTTGGAGTTGGGGCGAGTGCCGAAGGCAGGTGAGTTTCTCCGCGAGGAGGAACTGCAGCAATGCGCCGGCTCGCCATCGAGCGTGCATCAACTCCTCTTGGCTCACCATGGGAACGCTGCTTTCGACGACTCTCATCGGCGCCGTAAAGAGGATCTTCTCGTCTATCTCGCCCTTGCGAGTTTCCGAAAACGGATTCCACACAAACACCTCGACAAACAGTTGCAGGACGATCTGGCTGCTTTTTTCGGCAGCTATACCCAAGCACAGGCGGAAGGGCGTGAGGTCTTGATATCGCTGGGTTCTGAGGACAGTCTTTGGGCCGCCGCGGTTGCGTTGCCCTTTGGTTGGCGCGATCCTGTGGAAGGACACTTCGTAATCCACACCTCGTTGATCGACCGGCTGCCGCCGTCCCTACGGGTGTTCATCGAATGTGGGGCGATCCTCTACGGCGATCCGCATGAAGCGGACCTCATCAAACTGCACATGCGATCCAGAAAGGTGTCCTTCCTGGTGTACGACGACTTCTTCCGCCGGCCATTTCCGGAGCTGAAGACACGAATCAAGGTTGATCTCGCGCGGCTTCAAGTGGGCGTCTTCGAGTATGGCTTTGCGCTGTCCGCGCAGCTGCTCTTTTTTAAGGAACGGTTTCTTAGCACAGATCATCTTCTGCGACCACGAATGGATCAAGTGAGTCGCCGGTTGGTAAAACTGGGGATTCACAGTGAGGAATTGGGCCACAACGATGAAAATGCGCCTTCCAAGACTGCGTTTCTTAAACGCCTTGAGCAGCTCAAACTTCGGGAAGATCTCACACGACTGCCTGCGGCTACATCAGCTCGCGAATGCGTTCCGCCAGTGCCTTCCAGTCGACGTCTGGAGTAAGGTGGCACCAGCTGAATCGCACGGCTTCATTCGCCTCGTCGTCTGAGTAGCCCATCGCTTTTAGGACGTGGCTTGGCGTGTAACTGCTGGAAGTGCAGGCTGAGCCATTTGACACGGCAACCTCAGATTTCAGTAACACCATCAGCGCTTCCGAGTCGAGCCCCGGAAACGCGATGTTAAGTACGTGATCTTGGGTGTCGTCCACGGGCCCGTGGATCCGCGGATTTAGTGGTGCAAATGCCTGTAGCGCCTCTGACTTGATTGCTTTACAGCGTTCACGGCGTTGGTCGCGACGCGTCGCAGCCAGCTCAGCAGCCTTTCCAAGGCCAGCGATGAGCGCTACCGGTAGCGTACCCGGCCGCAGGCCCCGCTCTTGGCCGCCACCATGCATCAGCGGCATGAGTGGCGGCTTTTCGTATCCTCTTCGCCGCGTGATCAGCGCGCCGATTCCCTTCGGTCCATAGATCTTGTGCGCACTCACGGAAACAAGGTCGATGCGGGGATTGCGAAGGAGTTCCAGGTCCTTCCCAAAGCTCTGTGCCGCATCGGTGTGAAAAAACGCCTTGTGATCGGCGAGTGCCAACGCGATCTCCCCGATTGGCTGCCTTGCACCGGTCTCATTGTTGGCTGTCATGACGGACACGAGCAGCGTATCGGGTCGCATCGCTGCGATTAGCGTCTGCGTGCATATTGTGCCGTCTTTTTTCGCCGGAATGATTGAGACCTCAAAGCCGCGTCGCTCTAGCTCTTGAAGAGGCTCCAACACTGCCTTGTGCTCAATAGCTGTGGTTACGATGTGCGTTTTGTTTGTACTGAGGCCATAGCTGGCGAGCCCGAGAATGGCCAGGTTGTTGGCCTCGGTGCCACCGCTCATAAACAGCACCTCGTCGCGGCCAACGCCCATGACCCCTGCCACCTGATCCCGTGCTTTTTGGACCGCTTGTTTGGCGCGAGTGCCAAACTCATGTGTACGGCTGCCCTCGTTGCCGTACTCGGCCTGAAGATAGAGGCGGACAATTTCGCCTATCTCGGGTTCGATTGGCGTCGTGGCATTGCAGTCCAGATAGATCGGCATTTTTGCCATAGCACCCGGCATGTACGTCAAGGATTTGACAAACAGCAATAAATATTTTAGAAAACATTTATGCAAAAGAAACAACGGCGATTTGTCAGAAAAACAATCTTAGTAGCGTTCCTTCGGGCTTCAAGGCAGTCAACGCCCATTCAGCATAGGTTCTCTCGCGGCCTTTCGGCAACCTCTTTCTAAAATAGGGTACATCTGTACACTCACTAATGACACCGCCCCCCGTCGCATCGGCACCCGTTAATCGCATGGACACCGTCCCCACTCTTGCGTTTCCAGTTATTCGCGGCGTGCAGGCGCAGCGGGAATACTACGTCGCGATGTGGAGCCTGCGAATGATGAAGCAGGTCTCAATCTTCAATGAGGACGAGCTTCCTCCGGAGATGCGTGCCCAGCGGACGCTGAACAAATCCCGCATCCCGGAGATCGCCAACTACATCCTCGACAATCCGTCGGACTACGTCTTCTCTGCGCTGACGGTGTCGATCGATTCGAACGTGCAGTTCGACAGCCTGCCGGGCCAGGACAAGCTCGGCATTCTGCGGGTACCGATGGAGGCCAAGTTCATCATAAATGACGGCCAACACCGCAGGGCTGCCATCATGGAGGCCCTCGAGCAGCGTCCCGAACTTGCCCACGAGACCATCCCGGTCGTATTTTTCCTAGACATAGGCCTAGATCGTTGCCAGCAGATGTTTGCCGACCTCAATAGGCACGCGATCCGCCCGAGCCGATCGATTGGGTTGCTTTACGACCATCGCAACGCAAAGGCAAAGCTTGCGAAGCTCGTTATCCTGAAATCAGATGCGTTTCGCGAAATCGTGGATATGGAGAAATCGTCACTTGCTCATAGGTCCCGAAAGCTTTTTACGCTGTCAGCATTCCACAATGCATGTGCAGATTTAGTTGTCGGCTTGGCGACGGGCGATCTGTCGGTGGATGCAGATATCGCTCGCAGTTTTTGGGAGGGCGTGGCAGAGCAGTTTCCAGCGTGGGGCCAAGTCCGGAACGGCGGTATTCCATCGAGTGAGGTCCGTGAAGGCTTTATTCATTCCCATGGAATCGCTTTGCAGGCGATTGCCCGAGCTGGCAATGCGCTGCTCCTTAAGCATCCTACCGATTGGAAAAAAAAGCTCTCTGCGTTAGGCAAGATCAACTGGGCGCGTTCGAATGCATTGCTGTGGGAAGGGCGAGCGTTGATCGGGGGCAAGGTCTCCAAGGTGTCGACAAACGTCACCTTAACCTGCAACGTGATTAAGGACGCCTTAGGAATCATGCTTAGGCCCGAGGAAGAAAAAGTTGAAAAGGCATATAGAAAGGGGGGGCGAAATTGAAACGCTCAAAGAAACAATCCACGGTCTCCATCGTTAATCTACCGTTACTCCCAATTGTGGAGTCATCACAAGATGCAGCGCAAGCAGCCTCCTCTGCTTTCGCTGGGGGCCGTTATCGCGAAGTAATCGATTCCCTGACCGAGGAGATTTGCGATCTATACAAGTCCGATGATATCCCTTGGATCGTCGGCTACTCCGGTGGTAAGGACTCGACCGCGACACTGCAGCTGGTCTGGAACGCGATCGCGAAACTTCCTGCAGTTGATCGCAAAAAGGAAGTGCACGTCATATCGACGGACACCTTAGTTGAGAATCCGATTGTTGCCAGTTGGGTAACTAAGTCTCTCAATACCATGAGCGTCGCGGCCACCAGTGCGGACATGCCGATCCTCACCCATCGTCTTGCGCCCAATGTGGGCGATTCTTTTTGGGTAAATCTTATTGGCCGAGGCTATCCCGCACCTCGGCATAAGTTTCGCTGGTGTACGGAGCGGCTGAAAATTCGGCCGTCCAATGGATTCATCACAAGCGTCGTCAAAGCCAGCGGCGAAGCGATCCTTGTGCTCGGCACTCGGAAGGCGGAAAGCGCACGTCGCGCTGCGAACATGAAAAAACATGAGGCAAGGCGCGTCCGAGATCGTCTTAGCCCCAACGCCAGTCTGCCTGGCTCGCTGGTGTACTCGCCGGTTGAAGACTGGACAAACGACGATGTGTGGTTCTTCCTTATGCAGTCTAAAAACCCGTGGGGATACAACAACCGCGATTTGCTCGGTATGTACGCCGGAGCGTCTGCGGACGGCGAATGCCCGTTGGTGGTCGACTCCTCGACGCCAAGCTGCGGAGATTCCCGTTTTGGCTGCTGGGTGTGCACGCTGGTCGACCAAGATAAGTCAATGACCGCAATGATTCAGAATGACGAGGAAAAGAAGTGGATGTTGCCCTTGCTCGAGTTGAGAAATGAGCTTGACTTTCGAACGGGTGATGAAGCCAACGGTGACGAATGGCAGAATACTGATCGCCACCTCCGAGATTTTCGGCGTATGTCGGGGGCGGTACAGCTCATGGCTGGTGGCCGACCAATACCAGGGCCATACGTTCAGTCAGCTCGTGAACGATGGTTGCGTAAGCTTCTTGCCGCTCAAGAGCACATCCAAAAGCATGGTCCAAAGGACGCCGCGGACCTCTCGTTAATCTCCATTGAGGAGCTACAGGAGATTCGCCGTATCTGGGTCATTGATAAGCACGAGCTAGAAGA
>JAPLPA010000025.1 GCA_026400415.1 Afipia sp.
CCGAGGCAACGGAAATTCCCCGCAATGGGGGACTGACACAGGATCAGGTGAATGCGCGTCGCCGCGCGATCTTCATGCCGTATCATGCGCGCATCGAGCGCTCGCTCGATGCACGAAAAGCGAAAGGCCTGCCGACCATTCTGGTGTCACTGCATTCCTTCACCCCGGTCTATGCCGGCATAGCTCGGCCCTGGCATGTCGGCACGCTCTATCATCGCCACACGCAACTGCCGTCGCTGCTGCGCGATGCGCTGCGCGCGGAAGGCAATCTGGTCGTCGGTGACAACGAACCTTATGCGGTCGATGACACGACCGACTACACGATTCCGGTTCATGCCGAGCGGCGCGGGCTGGTGAACACCGGCATCGAAATCCGGCAGGATCTGATCGCGGATGAATCCGGCCAGCAGCAATGGACCGAGCGCCTCACGCGAATTTTTCGCGACATTGAACAGACGCTGCGCGCCGATAATTTGCTCGCACCGTAAATCTATCGCGTGCGCAACAGCGCGAGCCAGACGCCGCCACCGATCAGAAAGCTTCCCGAGATGCGCGCAATCAATTGCGCACGCTGCTGCGAGAGAAATGTCTTCGCGCTTCCCGCGAGCAGCGCGTAAGCACCGTCCGACAACGCCGCGACTGCCATAAAGGTGAGTCCGAGAATCACCATCTGCGGCAACAGCTCCTGCTTCAAGTCTATAAACTGCGGAATGAACGCACCGAAAAACACCAGCACTTTTGGATTGCTCAGCAGCACCAGAAATCCCTGCAGGAAAAACCCGCCGCGCGGTGGAGGCGGCGCAGCCGTATCTTCGAGCAGGTCTGGCGTGCGGATCAGTTTGATTCCGAGCCAGACGAGGTACGCAGCACCCGCAAGCCGTACCCATGTGAACCACACGCCCATCGTCGCCATAAGCGATGTCAGGCCTATCGCGACAATTGAAATCACGATCGCCGAGCCAAGTTGCGCGCCAGCGACATTGATGAGTGCGGCGCGCGTGCCGTAACGCAGGCCGTTCGCCACCACGAGCGTCACGATCGGTCCGGGCACGATGGCGAGCACCACGCAGGCCGCCACATAGGCGAGATAAAGCTCGTGCGACATTTGGGATTCTCCGGTTTTACCGAAACCCGCTTCGCCCCCTGAATCAAGCCGCAAAACCTGCCTCTTGACAGGCAACCATTTGGTTGCCTATTATCAAAACCATGGACGAGGTCTTCAAGGCACTGGCCGACGGTTCGCGGCGTTCATTGCTGGACAGGCTTCATGCGCGCAACGGCCAGACATTGCTTGAACTCTGCGACGGCCTTGCCATGACGCGGCAGGCCGTCACCAAGCATCTTCGGATTCTCGAAGATGCGAATCTCGTGAGCACGCTCAAGCATGGCCGCGAGAAGCTGCACTACCTCAATCCGGTCCCGATCCATCAGATCGGCGATCGGTGGATCGCGAAATTCGAACGCGCAAAGCTTGTCGCGCTCGCCGAATTAAAACGTCAACTGGAGAAGCGTGATGAGTAAACCCGAATTCGTCTACACGACCTATATCAAGACTACGGAGGACAAGCTTTGGCGCGCGCTGACCGACGGAGAGTTCACGCATAAATACTGGATGGATTGCACGCTGACTTCGGACTGGAAAGCCGGTTCACGCATGACGATGGAGCGTGGCGGAGAAGTGAAGAACGACTGCAAGATTCTCGAATCTGATCCGCCGCGCAAGCTGTCCTATAGCTGGCAATCGGTGTTTGATCCCGACATGAAGAAGGAACGTCCATCGAAAGTCACGTATCTGATCAAACAGCACG
>JAPLPA010000153.1:0-1355 GCA_026400415.1 Afipia sp.
CGCCGCGCCGTCCTATCTCGATCAGCACCCGGATATAAAGACACCCGCCGATCTGGCGCAGCACAACTGCCTGACCTACCGGCTCAACCCTGGCCGCACCATCTGGCGTTTCAAGGAACAGGGCGGCGCAATCGTCGAAGCTCCCGTCACGGGCACATTCCAGACCGACAACGGGCAAGCGCTGCTATCCGCCATCACCGCCGGAATGGGCATCGGTCTGATGCCGGACTGGTCGATCCGCGACGAACTCAAGTCCGGCAGCCTGCGCAGGCTGTTCACGAAGCACAGCGTCACCTACGTCGAATTCGAAAACGGCGTCTATGCGGTCTACCAGAAAAGCCGCCACAAATCGCCGAAGGTGCGCGTCTTCGTCGATTTCATGTCGGGCCTGTTCAAGGAACTGCGCGCGTGATGCCGGACACTACGGCATCGTGTCCGATGGGACGAATTCATAGCCATCGCCGTTGCGCTTGACCCTTCCGCAGTACGGCGCGCCGAAATGCACCGGCAGCAGCAAACAGCCGGTATCGGCGGCGTAATTAAGAATCTTCGTACGCGTGACGCGCGCGAGATCCTGATCTTCGCAATATTTGCTGTTCCACGACGGATGATAGACCTGAATCGGCTGGTGCATGACGTCGCCGATGAACAGCGCCTCTTCACCACCCGATTTTACACGCACCGCCATCATGCCAGGCGCATGGCCGGGCACCGGCATCAGGTCGATGCCCTCCGCGATCTGCTCCGTACCCTCGACGATCCTGGCTTTTCCGGCGTCGATGATCGGCTGCACGCTGTCGAGAAACGGCAAATTTGCGGCCGGCGGCTTCATCGATGCGCCAAGCTTCGGATCGCGCACCTCGCGCTCGGCCCGCGACATGATGTAGGTGGCGTTCGGAAATGTCGGCACGTTCTTGCCGTCAACAACCTGGGTGTTCCAGCCGACATGGTCGATGTGCAGATGCGTGAGAATGACGAGATCGATATCGGAAGGCTCCGCCCCCGCGGCCTTCAGTCTTTCAAGATAGGGCGTGTTCATATTTGCAAAGCGCGGCGACAGCGGACGATCCTTGCCGTTGCCGGACCCCGTATCGATCAGAATCATCTGCTGCGGCGTTTTGACCAGCCAGCTATGGACGCTGGTGACGAAACCGTCCGCGGATCGGTCGTAGTAATTCGGCCCAAGCGCGAGGTGCGGCGTATCGGCCATTTCCTTGCGCCACAAGCTGAATACACTGGAGGCTTCCAGCACCACGATCTCTTCGATCCGGCTGATTTCGACGTCACCGATACGGATCATCAAGGCTCCTTGTGTGAAGGCCGCGCGGCGAAACCGCGCTGTTAGATGTAAAAGA
>JAPLPA010000153.1:1380-2174 GCA_026400415.1 Afipia sp.
GCAAACTGCAATAGCATGATATAGCGTCTTAAATTGTCACACCTTTGCGGCAGCCACAACAATGCTTTGCACGCTGCATGGTCTGCCAGACTTCGTGATTCATCCCGCCGGGGTTACGATCCGTTGATGCCGCCACTTCTCACCATTGATCGTGTGTCGCTTGCCTTTGGCGGCGTCAATGCGCTGACCGATGTCGCCGCGAGCGTAGCCGATGGCGACATCACCGCGATCATCGGTCCGAACGGGGCTGGAAAGACCAGCCTGTTCAACATCACTTCCGGATTTTACAAACCCGCATCAGGCACGGTGATGTTCGACGGCAAGGACTTGCTGCCGCTTCCGGCCCATGCCCGGCCCAAGCTCGGCATCGCGCGGACGTTCCAGAACATTGCGCTGTTTGCGGGCCTGAGCGTTTTGGAGAACATCAAGCTCGGCGCACACGCACAACTCAAAGCCAACGCTGGAACCGCAAGCCTTTATCTCGGCCCCGCCGCACGCGAGGAGCGCGACGTCACCGCACATATCGAGAATAACATCCTCGGCTTCCTGAACCTGAGCGAAATCCGGCACCGTGCGGTGGGTGGCCTGCCCTACGGCGTACAGAAGCGCATCGAACTCGCGCGCGCGCTGGTGATGCAGCCGCGCCTACTGATGCTGGACGAGCCTTTCGCCGGCATGAACGCCAACGAGCGTTTGCAGATGGCAACGTATATCCGCCGTTGCGTCACGGAATCCCGGACAACCGTTCTGCTGATCGATCACAACATGGAAACCGTACTTGGCCTGTCGAGCCA
>JAPLPA010000153.1:2214-2517 GCA_026400415.1 Afipia sp.
TGCTCAACTTCGGCAAGGTGATTGCCGCCGGTACACCGGATCACGTTCGCACGCATTCCGGTGTTATCGATGCTTATCTTGGAGCCGCGTAGGCGCGATGCTGCAGTTTCTCGAATACAGTATGATCGGCGTTGCCTCCGGCGGCATCTATGTGCTCGCCGCCCTTGGCTTTGTCATTATCTACAAGTCCACCAACGTGTTCAATTTCGCCATCGGCGAAATGATGATGATCGGCGCCTATCTGTTTTATGCCGCGACCGGACAGCTCCATCTCGGCTGGCCCATTGGCATCCTCGCCGCACT
>JAPLPA010000470.1:0-1108 GCA_026400415.1 Afipia sp.
GATCGATCCACACCGGAACGTGATCCGAGGCTTTTTCCCAGCCGCGGACATGCTTGTCGATTCCGGCAGTGACCAGCGCGTCGCTGGCTTGCGGCGACAGCAGCAGATGGTCGATGCGGATGCCGTTGTTCTTGGGCCATGCGCCGGCCTGATAATCCCAGAACGTGTAGCGCCCCGACTCGTCTGAGACGGCGCGCAGCGCGTCCGTGAGACCTAGATTGAGCAACGCCTGAAATCGTTCGCGCGTTTTTGGCAGGAACAGCGCGTCGCCCGCCCATGCGGCCGGGTTGTAGACGTCGGCGGGCGTCGGGATGACGTTGAAATCCCCCGCCAGAACGAACGGTTGCTCGGTTTTCAGCTGCTCCTTTGAATACTTAGAAAGCCGCTCCATCCATTTGATTTTGTATGGATATTTTTCAGTTTCGGGAGGATTTCCGTTGGGCAAATAGAGACACGCGACGCGGATCGCGCCGTTTTTATGCGACACAACGCCTTCGAGAAATCGCGACTGGATATCGTCTGCATCACCCGCGAGTCTCGGGGTGGTTTCGTCGAATGGGAGCTTCGACAACAGCGCCACACCGTTGAAGGTTTTCTGGCCGTGCGTGACGACGTTGTAGCCCAGCGCCTCGATCGGCTCGCGCGGGAAATCAACGTCCTGGCATTTGATTTCCTGCAGGCAAACGACGTCCGGCGAGCGCTCCTTGAGCCACGTCAGGAGGTGATCGAGCCTCTGGCGGACGGAGTTAACGTTCCAGGTTGCGATACGCATGAGCGGTCCCGTTAGCCTCATTGTCGGAATTTAATGGGCTTGGCATACCACGGTAGGCACGGCTGTGATAAGCCGGACCAAATTAACGCCGAAAAACGAGCGTTGGAATCAGGGAGAACGGCCGGTTTGCCAATACGTTGGCACGTGTGCCCCAGACATCGGTAATGAACAAAAATCTTCTCAACAAAGACCTGCTGAAAAACTTGCGTTCGCATTTCGAGAACGGCGTGGTTCTTCTCAAAAAACAAAGCCGGATGCGGCTTACCGGCGCCGGCGTTGTGCTGCTTCTCGCAGCCCTCTTAATTCGCGCATGGGTCGGCGGGGATGCCGGAGCGA
>JAPLPA010000470.1:1118-1581 GCA_026400415.1 Afipia sp.
CGAAGGGGCCGCAGCGCGCAAGGATCATATCGGTCGAGATCGCAATGGCCGAAAAGAAAGACGTGCCGGTCGATGTGGATTCCATCGGCACCGTGACACCGATTTCGAGCGTCGCGCTAAAATCGCGCGTTGAAACTACCATCGTCGCAGTTCATTTCGAGGATGGCGCGCGGGTCAAGGAAGGCGACCTGCTGTTCACGCTCGATTCACGGCAGATCGACGCCCAGATAAGTCAGGCCGAAGGCAACCTTGCCAAGGACCGCTCGCAGCTTGAATTGGCGCAACGGGATCACAAGCGTTACAGCGATTTGATTTTGAAGGGTGCGACCACGCAGGTCAGCGTCGACAATGCGAAGACTGCGATGGATACGGCGACCGCGATCATTCAGGCGGATCAGGCCAGCCTCGACAATTTGAAAGTGCAGAAGTCCTACACGCTGATTACGGCGCCAATATCCGGCCG
>JAPLPA010000462.1 GCA_026400415.1 Afipia sp.
CGCGCACAAGGGCGAGGATGTGTCACCCATCTCCACCAAATACGCCGATCACGACATTCTCGAATGTCCGCCAAACGGGCAGGGGCTCGCCGCGCTGATGATCCTGCGCATCATGGCGTGTTACGACATCAAGGCGCTGTCGGAAGCGGATCGCGTGCATGTTCTGGCGGAAGCCAGTAAGGCCGCGTACCGAGCGCGCGACGCGTTCTTCTGCGATCCGGCATTCGGCAAGGTCGATGCGAAACATTTTCTCTCGGACGAATATATCGGAAAACTTCGAGCCACGATCGACATGAAGCGTGTGGGGGATCGTGATCTGAACGCCGTGTCGTTCATCAACTCGCTATTCAATCCGTTCGGCAGCGGCATCTATGCGCCAAAATCTGGCGTGTTGCTCCACAACCGCGGTTACGGCTTTCGCCTGAAGCCCGGACATCCGAACGCCCTCGCGCCTAACAAGCGACCGGTGCACACTATTATTCCCGGCATGGTGATGAAGAATGGCCAATGCGTGATGCCGTTCGGCGTCATGGGCGGACATTATCAGGCGACCGGCCACGGGAATTTTCTGTCCAACGTGTTCGATCTCTGTATGGACATTCAGGCGGCATCCGAAGCGCCACGCTCGTTCGCGTTCGACGGCGTGCTGTCGCTCGAGCCGGCATATAAGAAAGTAATAGGCGACGAACTCTCGGCGCGCGGCCATGACGTGAAATGGTCGGAGCTGGCGCTCGGCGGCTGTCAGGCAATCTGGATCGACCGTGAACGCGGCGTGTTGCTGGGTGCCACCGATCATCGCAAGGACGGCGTCGCGCTCGGATTCTGAGTGACTGGGTAACTAGGCCCGCAACGCCTGCGCCGTCATGCGCCGCACCGAAGCCTCCGCGTCTCGCGCGATCTGTTTGCGATCCGCGCTCATGTCATAGGCAACGGCGTCGCCCCAACTCACCGTGACATCGACAGCGCCGTTCGCAATCACGCCGAGCAGATGCGGCAACAGTGACATGTCGCCCCACCACGCCACCTTGTCGCGCAGCGCGCGCCCGACCGGCACGCCGCCGTAGCGTACATAGGCCAGCGACACCGGTTGCACAGTCACTTTGTCATGATGCGTCGCGTCGCCGATGACGTGATGCACCGCGCCGATCAGCGCCGAGCGAAACGGCAGAATGCGAATGCCGTCGCTCGATGTACCTTCGGGAAACAACAGCACAGCGTCGCCGCCGAGCAGGCGATCCGCCATGGCGCGCGCGTGGTCGCCGGTCTTGTTGCGGCGATCGCGCTCGATGAAAATCGTTTTCTGCAATCGTGCCAGCCATCCGAACACCGGCCACGATTTCACCTCGGACTTGGCGACGAACGTCACAGGGGCGACCGCGCCGATCACCGAGATGTCGGACCATGAGACATGGTTGGACAGAATGAGCACCGGCTTGTCGTTTGTCAGTTTTCCGACCTGCGTGATGCGAATGCCGATCACCGCACAATAGAGCCGATGAAACAGCAGCGGCACGTCACGCTGCAGCCGGTTGTCGAGCAGCATGCCTGCGACCTGAAACGGCAGCAGGACCAAAGCAATCACGACGAGAATTGAAAGAACAAAAATGACGCGGATCATGACTCTGTCTTGCAAGGCGGGTTTCGGCTCACGCTTATAGCGTCACTGCGCGAAAGCGCCAAAAAAATGCGGCCCCGGCTGGACGGGCGCAAAGGGGATTGCGCGACATGTCAGCACCTGGGACCGCGAGGGCGTGTCGATCCGCGACGGGCGTGCGGATCAAGCGGGTTGTGACGCTAGGCATGCTTTATAACAGTGGCGTGACAGTGGGATCTTATCCACAGCGGGAACCAAATCTGCGGCCCGATACTTTGTAGCCCCTGATATCAAAGCCTTCGCCGCACCTGATCTTTGCCGAAAGGATGCCCATGCCCACTTTCGTCTCGCCCTATTTGCTGCCGATCCTGATGCTGGTGGCGTCCAACGTGTTCATGACCTTCGCCTGGTACGGCCATCTCAAGTTCAAGGACTATTCGCTGCCGCTTGTCATCATGGTGAGCTGGGGCATTGCGTTCTTCGAGTATTGGCTGGCAGTGCCCGCCAATCGATGGGGCAGCACGGTCTATTCGGCGGCCCAACTCAAGACCATGCAGGAAGTGATTACGCTGGTCGTGTTTGCGGGATTTTCGGTGCTGTATTTGAAAGAGCCGCTTGGCTGGAATCACGCGCTGGGTTTTGCCTTCCTCGCAGCCGGTGCGTTCTTCCTTTTTCACAAATGGACCTGAACGATCAAAAGCGCGGCCAGCACGACGATGGCGGCGGTGAGCGAGGCGGTCACGATAACAGTCGGCGATTTCATTGAATGTCTCCAACCGCGCGCCTTCGGCTCGCGGTGCGGTGGCCGCACTCAACATGTGATGCTTGAAACGTCGATTGCGGCTGGTCAGCCGGCAATCGCGGTGGCCGCCATGACTTTAATCGACAGCGCCATCAACGCCACCGCAAGGCACAGCGACAGGCTAACCACCGCGAGCGAAGCTGCTGCGGCGTTGGCCAATCTGGATGAAGCAATAGTTTCGGAATGGCTCTCGAAGTCCAAATCCGTATTCCGCGACCCGGTCATGGCCGTTGATCCTTTATCGCGGCGAATCACCGCGCGAATCAAATGTGGCAGCAACCGCTGGCGGGATTGCGGCGGCGCGCGCGTGCAAAATGGCGGAAGCGCGGCAATTTGGTTAAGGATGTCTTAACGCGGGTAATTTCGCCGCGCTGTGTCTTTTTGGACTCGATGACTCAGATCATGCCTTGATGGCGTCTTTGGTTCGTTCGTTCGCCGGATTGACCGTCGCAATCATAGAGACGAAGCGCGGCTCTTGCTCGACGCGCTTCAGCCATTTGCGCACCGATGGATAACCCGACAGATCGAAGTCGCACTGATTGGCGACATGGGTATAGCCGTACATCGCAATGTCAGCGACGGTGAGATGTCCCGCCGCGAAATAGTCGTGGGTCTTGAGATGGTT
>JAPLPA010000437.1 GCA_026400415.1 Afipia sp.
CAGCTCGCTCTGCTGCTGTCGTCGGACGACGCGCCGTTCTTGTTTTCATCACTGAGACGAATTGTGCTCGACGAGTTGCATGCGCTGGTAACTTCCAAACGCGGCGATCTGCTCTCTCTTGGGTTGGCGCGCCTTTGGCAACTCGCGCCGCAAGCGACGACAATCGGATTGTCGGCGACAGTGGCGTTTCCCGACGACCTGCGCCGTTATCTCGTGCCGCAAAAGGCGGGTCGCGAAAATATGGCCTATCTCGTCATCGCTGACGCCGGCGCTGCACCGATCGTCGAGATGCTCGATACCAAGGGACGATTGCCGTGGGCCGGACACATGGCGCGTCATGCGCTGGGCGAGATCTACGATCTCATCAAGAAGAACAAAACCTCGCTGATTTTCGTCAACACCCGTGCGCAGGCTGAGATGCTGTTTCAGGATCTGTGGCGCATGAATGACGACAACCTTGCCATTGCGCTGCATCACGGATCGCTTGATGTCACACAGCGTCGCAAGGTCGAAGACGCAATGGCGGCGGGAAAATTGCGCGGCGTGGTATGTACATCCTCGCTCGATCTGGGCATCGACTGGGGCGACATCGATCTTGTCATCACTGTCGGCGCTCCAAAGGGCGCGTCGCGATTGATGCAGCGAATCGGCCGCGCCAATCACCGGCTTGATGAGCCGTCGCGCGCAGTCATGGTTCCTGCAAATCGTTTCGAAGTGTTGGAGTGTCGCGCCGCCATCGATGCGGTTGCGGAGAATGCGCAGGATACGCCAGCACAGCGCACGGGATCGCTGGACGTGTTGGCACAACACGTCTTGGGCCGTGCCTGCGGCGAACCGTTTCTGACCGATGAACTTTACGATGAAGTTTTGGGTGCCGCGCCGTACACGGATTTGTCCCGCAAGGATTTCGACGACGTGATCGATTTTGTCTCGACCGGCGGCTATGCGCTCAAAAGCTACGAGCGCTTCGCAAAAATCAAACAGGACAAGAATGGCCGCTGGCGGGTGGCCAATCCGCGTGTGCGGCAGAGTTACCGTCTCAATGTCGGCACCATCGTCGAAGAGCCGATGTTGAAAGTGAAGCTCGTGCGCAGCCGTAACAAATCATCGGGGTCGACCGGCGCGATTGCGCGCGGCGGACGCATGCTCGGCCAGATCGAGGAGTATTTCATCGAGGGTCTGGTACCGAACGACACCTTTGTGTTCGGCGGGGAGGTCGTGCGCTATGAAGCCCTGATGGAAGACGAGGTCTATGTCTCTCGGACCAGCGATGCTAATGCAAAAGTGCCATCCTATATGGGGGGCAAATTTCCGCTCTCGGCCTATTTGGCGAATCGCGTGCGCCATATTCTTGCGGATAAGCGCGCATGGAAAAGCCTTCCCGACCAGGTGCAGGATTGGCTATCGCTGCAGGCAGCTTTTTCACGTGTGCCGGAGCCAAGCGAGTTGGTCGTCGAGACTTTTCCACGCGCGGATAAATTCTATCTCGTGTGCTATCCCTTCGAAGGGCGTCTTGCGCATCAGACGCTTGGCATGTTGCTGACCCGAAGGCTTGAACGCGCGCGGGCAAAGCCTTTAGGTTTTGTTGCCAACGAGTATGCACTCGCTGTCTGGGGACTGGAGGACATGTCATCCATGATCCGCCGCGGACGTCTCGATCTCGGGGCGCTGTTCGATCCCGATATGTTGGGCGATGATCTCGAAGCTTGGCTGGCGGAGTCCGCGTTGATGAAGCGGACATTTCGGACCTGTGCGGTGATTTCCGGATTGATCGCTCGGCGTTACACAGGCGAGGAAAAATCACGCCGGCAAGTGCTGTTCTCGACTGATCTTGTCTATGACGTGCTGCGCAAGCATCAGCCCGATCATGTGCTGCTTCGGGCGGCGCGGGCGGATGCCGCGACCGGCCTGCTGGATATTCGCCGGTTGAGCGATATGCTGACGCGAATCAAAGGCCGAATCATCCATAAGGAACTTGAACGGGTGTCTCCGCTCGCGGTCCCGGTGATGCTGGAAATCGGTCGCGAACAGGTTTATGGCGAAGCCTCGGACGAGTTGCTGGCGGAAGCCGCCGACGACCTCGTCCGGGAAGCGATGCACTAGTGAATATGGAACGGACAGTGACGGCCGAGGCGCAATACGAACACAAAACTGAAACTGCGCCAGCCATGCGCATGGCACGTGTCAGCGTTCTCGATGTCGATTTCGTGGCCGATCTGTCTGGCGCATTGTATTGGGAAGATGCGCGTCTGCTGATTGTCTCCGATCTGCATCTGGAAAAAGGATCGAGTTTCGCGGAGCGCGGCGTCCTGCTGCCGCCATACGACACCGTCGCCACGCTGGCGCGTCTTAGTGAGGTGATTGTTCGCCACGATCCGCGCACCGTGATCGCGCTTGGCGACAGTTTTCACGATCGCACCGCACATGCGCGGCTATCGCGCGAGAACAGCGACGCCATCTCTGCGCTGCAGGCGGGCCGCGATTGGATATGGATAGCGGGCAATCACGATCCGGATTTGCCGCGCGACATCGGTGGCGTCGTGGCGGAAGAGATTGCGATCGGATCGATTGTGTTCCGGCACGAGCCGACTGGTGCATTGGGCGAGATCGCCGGACATCTGCATCCGAAAGCGCGGGTTTCGACGCGCGGCCGTTCAGTCGAACGCCGATGTTTTGCGGGCGACGGCGAGCGTGCTGTGATGCCTGCCTTTGGGTCGTACACTGGCGGTTTGAGCATTCGCGATAGCGCGTTCAACGCGATTTTCCGCGCTCTCGACTTTACCGCCCATGTGCTCGGCGATCGCCGAGTTCACGCGATTTCATCGGCGCGGTGTTATTAGCCTTTTGACGTGGAACCCAACCGGGCCCACTCTGTTGCCAATCGGCTGCGGAGAATGGCTCGTGCATCATAAAAAGACGAACCACCGCAAGAAGGCGGAGAAGGCACTGCCTCCCGCCGATCATAAGCATCACGATCCGTTCAGCCCTCGCGGCTTTCTGAAAGCACTCGGCCCTGGACTTGTCACTGGCGCGTCCGACGACGATCCATCCGGCATCGGCACTTATAGCCAGGCCGGCGCACAGCTCGGCTACGGCATCGGCTGGACCATGCTGTTCACCCTTCCGCTGATGGTGGCGATTCAGGAAATCTCCGGCAGGGTAGGACGGATTACGGGCCGGGGCATCGCTGGAAATGTCTGCCGCCATTACCCGGCGTCCGTTCTGAACTTTATCATCGTGCTCTTGTTCGTCGCCAACACGATCAACATCGCCGCCGATCTCGCTGCGATGGGTGACGCACTCAAACTCCTGATTGGCGGCCCCGGCATTGTGTACGTGATGGTGTTCGGCGTCACGTCGGTGGTCGCGCAAATATTTCTCGACTACGAACGCTATAGCAAAGTTCTGAAATGGCTGACGCTCAGCTTGTTTGCCTATGTGGCGGCGTTGTTCTTCGCCAAGGTGTCGTGGTTGGAGGCCGCGCACGGCATCGCGATCCCTCATATTCAGTGGACGCCGGCATTTTTGACCACGCTTGTCGCCATCCTCGGCACAACGATTTCTCCCTATCTGTTTTTTTGGCAAGCCTCGCAGGAGGCCGAAGATCAGCGCGTCGACACTAAAAAGAGCCCGCTCGCGGAAAAACATTACGGCGCCGAGAAGGAATTCCATCGCATCCGTGTCGACACGGTCGTCGGGATGGTGTTTTCGAATTTGATCGCAATTTCAATCATCATCACGGCAGCGGCGACACTTCACGCAACCGGCAATACCAACATCGAGACATCGGCGCAGGCCGCCGAAGCGCTGCGTCCCGTCGCGGGCGCTTTCGCGGAGTTTATTTTTGCGCTCGGAATTATCGGCACTGGCTTGCTGGCGGTGCCCGTGCTCGCCGGATCTGCGGCTTATGCAATTGGCGAGGGACGCAAATGGACAGTGGGCCTCGCACGCAAGCCGCGCGAGGCAGTGTCGTTCTACACGGTGCTGGCGTTATCCGCCGGGATCGGCATCCTTATGAATTTCACCCCAATCAGTCCTATCTCCGCGCTTTATTGGAGCGCTGTGATCAACGGTGTTCTGGCGATTCCGGTGATGGTGCTTCTGATGTTTCTGGCGCGTCGTCAGGATGTGATGAGCAAATTTGTGATCAAGGGCCCGCTCTACTGGCTCGGATGGCTTTCGACCGTAGCGATGACTGTTTGCGTCGTTGCGATGTTCGCGGGATTTTTCTTCTAACCGCGCCGGCAATCAATCGCGCCGAAATACGACGGACGCGAGCCATCCAGTCATCAACGCCATCAGCGCAGTTGCAAGGCCGTACAGCAGCCCGTGTTGTCGCGCGGAGTTGGCTATGAATTGC
>JAPLPA010000603.1 GCA_026400415.1 Afipia sp.
GCATCGCCGAGCGCACGCCATAGACGCGGGCGTTGTAGCAGCACGTCGAGACCACGCCGCGCACGCCGCCGCCGATGATCACCGGCTTGTCGCGCAGCGAGGGATCGTCGCGTTTCTCGACCGAGGCATAGAAGGCGTCGCAGTCGATGTGGGCGATGGAAAGCGTGTTGAGTTCGGCGTGCCGGGCAAGCCGGGGCGAACCACAGGCGCGGCAGCGTGCCGCGCCCTCCGCAGCGTCAGTCAGGCAATCGCGACACAGCGCCGGCATGGCTTAAGGTTTCCAAATACCGTGCGGCGAGGGCGCTTTGCGTCAGGTATTGCGCTGGTAGTCCCCGCCGCCGGTCAGCGCCGAGTGTGCCTTCGCGATTTCCGCGGGCGCAAGGCCCACTTGTTCCGCGAAAGCGACCAGCATGGCCTCGTCGGACATGATGTGGTCAAGGACGCCTGCCAGGAAGCCGGGATGGCCAGCGGCGGCCCTGACTTCGGTGGGGTCGATACCTGACAGGGACAGGAATCGTTCAAGCACTTGGCTTTCTCGCCGGGGACGATGAACGGCTTGAGCGATTCCTGGGCGAGAAAGCCAAGTGCTTGAACGGCCAAGGCTTCTGCCGCCTCTTGGTTGTATTTTAGGGGCTTGTTCATGCGCAGGTGTTTGCAGTTCTTAAAGGAATCTCTCTTAGCTTGTTTAAACACTTTAGCGCGCGTGCGGCCCGAAAGCCCGGTGCCTGGCACGCATCGGTTATTTTGAGCGCGGCTTTTTTCGACAGGACACAGATACCGAACAATGGGCAAGACCGTCCTGATCGTTGAAGACAACGAGCTCAACATGAAGCTCTTTCACGATTTGTTGGAAGCACATGGCTACGGCACCGTCGGCACCCGCAATGGCATCGAGGCGCTCGATCTGGCGCGCAAGCATCGCCCCGATCTGATCCTGATGGATATCCAGTTGCCGGAAGTCTCCGGTCTCGAAGTCACCAAATGGCTCAAGGACGATCCCGAACTGCGCTCCATTCCGGTGGTCGCCGTGACGGCGTTCGCCATGAAGGGCGACGAGGAGCGTATTCGTCAGGGTGGTTGTGAAGCGTATTTGTCGAAGCCGATCTCGGTAGGCAAGTTTATCGAAACGGTCCGGCATTTTCTTGGAAATGGTGAGGTGGTCCAATGACCGCGCGTATTCTGGTCGTTGACGACGTTCCGGCGAATGTCCGGTTGCTCGAAGCGCGGTTGTCGGCTGAATACTTCAGCGTGGTGACGGCCAGTTGCGGCGCCGAGGCGCTGGAAATCTGCGAACGCGCCGAATGCGACATCGTGCTGCTCGACGTCATGATGCCCGACATGGACGGCTTTGAAGTCTGCCGCCGCCTCAAGTCCAACCCGGCGACCCAGCATCTGCCCGTGGTGATGGTGACGGCGCTCGATCAGGCATCCGACCGCGTCAAGGGACTGGAAGCGGGGGCCGACGACTTTCTGACCAAGCCGGTGTCTGACGTCGCGCTGATCGCGCGCGTGCGCTCGCTGGTGCGCCTCAAGATGATGACCGACGAACTGCGCATGCGCGCGGTGACGTCGAAGGAAATCGGCATCGAAAATCCGGCGCGCGACGCCGTGACCGATACCGGCAAGGGTGCACATATCCTGCTCGTCGATGACCGCAAGACTTCCTACGAGCGGATCGCGCCGGTGCTGGCCAGCGAACACACCGTCGATGTCGAGACCGATCCGTCGGAAGCGGTGTTCCGCGTCGCGGAAAGCAACTACGACCTCATCATCGTTTCACTCGGCCTGGAGAACTTCGACGGCCTGCGCCTGTGCAGCCAGACCCGCTCCATCGAGCGCACGCGCAACGTGCCGATCCTGTGCATCGCGGAGGCCGAGGACGCTTCGCGGCTGGTGCGCGGCCTCGAGATCGGCGTTAACGATTACCTGATCCGCCCGATCGACAAGAACGAGATGCTGGCGCGGGTGCGCACCCAGGTGCGCAAGAAGCGGTTTTCCGAACGGCTGCGCGACAACGTGCAGGCGTCGATTGAAATGGCCGTCACCGACGGCCTGACGGGCCTGCACAATCGTCGCTACATGGAGAGCCATGTCTCGACGCTGGTGGAACAGGCGGCTGCACGCGGCAAGCCGCTCACCGTGCTGGTGCTCGACATCGATTACTTCAAGTCGGTCAACGACACTTACGGCCATGACGCCGGCGATGACGTGTTGCGCGAGTTTTCAACGCGGCTGAAGAAGTCGATCCGCGGCATCGATCTCGCCTGCCGCTACGGCGGCGAGGAATTCGTCGTGGTGATGCCGGATACCGACATGGCGGTCGCAGCGATGGTTGCGGAGCGTGTGCGCCGTGGTATTGCAACGGAGTCTTTCCCGATCAGTCAGGGCAAGCAGGCCATCGAGGTGACAATTTCCATCGGCATCGCCAGCCTGACGAATACGACCGACACTTCGGCGGATATTCTCAAGCGCGCCGACCAGGCGCTGTACCGCGCCAAGCGTGACGGGCGCAATCGCGTCGTCGCCGACGCCGCGTAACTGATTCGTTTTCCCCGCAACTGATTCGTCTGTGCGCGCGCATTAACCTGCGTGGGTTAATGCGCGTCCGGAAACCATAACCATTTAGGTTTACAGCGGGAATCCGGGGACATACGGGCGCGTTTCGTTGCTTTCCAACATGTGTCAGTTACGGTGAGTGCGACTCAAAAGCGCCATTCGCAATGCATTTTCTCACTCATGGAAATGTGAATGATGCACCGGCATGCGGAGCGGTTTTTCACAAGCGCCGGTTTCTGGAAGTTTGAATACCCTACGGAGTGCTCAGGTCCGCCGCATCTCCTGGGTCCGTGGGGTTCGGCCGGCTTGGGGATGGTGGGAGTGGCCTC
>JAPLPA010000206.1:0-1362 GCA_026400415.1 Afipia sp.
AGTTATGCGGCGCGACATTTCCGGCAACAGCACCGTGCCGATGGCGATGCCAATCACGCCGATAGGAAGCTGGTTCAAACGATCCGCATAATAAAGCGCGGAGAGCGCGCCTGCGGCGAGGAACGTCGCAATAATCGTGTCGGCGAACAGCGCAATCTGGGTTCCCATCGAGCCGACGGTTGCAGGTCCAAGCGCGCGGAAGAATGCGCGGACGTCAGCGTCGAGTTTGAGTGCAGAGAATTTCGGCAGGATGCCGTTGCGCCCGGCGTCGCCGGCCAGCAGGACAAATTCCAGAAGGCCTGCAAGCAAAACGCCCCACGCCGCGGCATAACCGGCGTTCGGGAAAAAAGCCGCCAGTGCCAGCGTCAGCATCATCGACAGATTGAGGAAAATCGGTGCCGCAGCCGCCGTCGCGAAGCGATGCATGACGTTGAGCATGCCGCCATAAAGCGTCACCAGAGTGACCAGCAGCAGATAGGGAAACGTTATGCGGGTGAGAGCGATGGCGAGTTCGCCGCGCTGCGGGTCATCGACAAACCCGGGCGCCAGCAACGCAATCACCTGCGGCATGAACAACCATGCGATCACCAGCAGGACGGCCTGCACAGTGAGAAGCAGCGTGAAGATGCGATCGGCAAAGAGTTTGGCGGACGACGCATTCTGATTATAAAGATGCGCATAGGCTGGCACGAAAGCGGCATTGAACGCGCCCTCGGCAAAGATCGCACGGAAATGATTGGGAAGGCGAAGTGCGACGAAGAATGCGTCGGCAACCGGGCCCGCGCCAAGAATTGCGGCGAGCATGATGTCCCGCGCAAACCCCGTGATGCGCGAGAGCAGCGTATAACCACCGACAGTGAAGATTCGACCTAGCATCGGGTGCTTTTACAGCATGCGCATGCCGCGCGACATGCGCGAGGCGTCAGGAAACCGCGTCGCGAACAGCCTTGATGACGCGATCCTGCGCACCTTGATCCAGATATGGATGCATCGGCAGGCTGATCACGTCGCTCGACAACTTCTCGCTGACGGGCAACCCACCCTCTGCCACCGGATAATTCTTGTAGGCGGTCTGCTGGTGCATCGACTTCGGATAGTAGATCGCGGTCGGAATGCCTTGAGCCTTGAGTGAGTTGGCGAAGGTGTCGCGGTCATTCCCCTTCGGCAGACGGATCGTGTATTGCGCCCAGACCGAAACATTGCCATCGGCCACGCGCGGTGCGGTGACGATGTTATGAAGCGCGTCGAAATAGCGTTGCGCGACCTTGTTGCGCGCGGCGATTTCCTCGTCGAAAATTTTCAGCTTCTCGATCAGGATTGCTGCCTGCAGAGTGTCAAGCCGTGCAGTGAGACCGAGGCGGA
>JAPLPA010000206.1:1393-2961 GCA_026400415.1 Afipia sp.
GATCAGTGCCGGAACCATGGACGCGCACACTGCGGAGCTTTTCCGCGAGATCCGCGTCGTCGGTGAAGATCGCGCCGCCGTCGCCATAGCAACCCAATGGCTTGGCCGGAAAGAAACTGGTCGCAGTCGCCAGCGCAAGCGTGCCGAGGCGCTTGCCTTTATATGTCGCGCCGAAGGATTGCGCAGCGTCGTCGAGTACGAAAATTCCATTCTCTTTTGCGACAGCAGCCACCGCATCGTGGTCCGCGCTCTGGCCGAACAGGTCGACCGGGATCACAGCCTTGACCTTGAGACCCAGTTTTTTGGCGGTCGCGATGCCTTTTTTTAGCGACTCGGCGTTGATGTTGAACGTCGTCTCATCCACATCCACAAACACAGGCGTCGCACCCGCAAGTGCAACCACTTCGCCGGTGGCGCAGAAGGTGAACGACGGACAAATCACCGCATCGCCGGGGCCGACACCCTTGGCCATCAGCACCATCAGCAATGCGTCGGTGCCGCTGGCGCAGGCGACGACGTGCTTGGCACCGCAGAATGCCGCCAAATCCTGCTCAAACTGCATGACTTCCGGGCCGTTGATGAACTGGCAATGCGTCAGCACTTTCGAGACGGCATTGTCTATCTTGCTGCCGAGACGGCGGCGCTGTTCGCCGATATCGATAAACGCCACAGGTTCGGGTCGCAGATGCTGGTTCATTTTCTCAGCCGTAATTTCAAAATTGAAAAGTTAGCTCGCGACCGCTCGCGGACCCTTGCGCAAAGGTGCCGCAATGGCACCCGCGGGCGCTTCGAGACACTTGATCGCAATCTCGAGACTGGCAACGCCTTCTTCGCCAGTCACCGCAGGCGCATTGCCGGAGCGCACGGCGTCGAGGAACGCCAACAACTCGGCGCGCAGCGGCTCGTCATGGCCAACCGACAGATGCCTCATCGAATAACTGCCGTCGCGCTGGAAACCGAAGCACTCCGTCACCTGCCGCGTCAGCAGATCGCCCTGCACGTATTTGCCGCGCGTCGCCACCGTGACGTTGCGCGCCTTGAACGGCGTCAGCCAGTTGGTGTTGATGTGCGCGAGCACGCCCGACGCCGTTCGGAACTGCAGCAGCGCAATGTCTTCACGCTCGGCGACGGCGCTGGCCAGCTGCGGCTGCACATCGACGATGTCGGATTCGGTGAACCAGCGAATGAGATCGATGTCATGCACGGCCAGATCGATGACGACGCCGACATTTGACATGCGCGGCGGAAACGGGCCGACCCGCGTAATCGCGATCGACAAGATTTCTTCGCCCTTGATCGCCTGCTTGATCGCGGCGACCGCCGGATTGAAACGCTCGACATGACCTACCATCAGCGTCACACCTGCCGTCTTCGCAGCGTTGACGATCTCGCGTCCCTCTTCGACCGATGAGGCGATCGGCTTTTCGACCAGAACATGGATTTTGCGCGCGATGCAGGCGAGCGAGACATCGCGGTGAAGATGTGTCGGTGCCGCAATGGTGACGGCATCAACGCCGGCGTCGAGCAATTCCTCGACTGTCGCATAGGTCTTGCAGTCCAGCATCTGC
>JAPLPA010000206.1:2979-3385 GCA_026400415.1 Afipia sp.
ACGGGTCGGTGATTCCCACAAGTGTTACGCCGGGCAAACCAGCCAGTACGCGGGCGTGATTTGTACCCATCACGCCGGCACCGATGACACCCACACGCAACGCGCGTACGGCGTCCGCGTTCGTCGTCGCAGACTTGGCTGAACTCATGTTGCTTGAACCTTCTGAATTGATCGGCCAGGGCCCCCGCCGTCGCCGAACGCTTTCGTAGCATGCCGTCACATGTGTGGCGAACGGCTGGGTGCAAAGCACCTACACGTTTTGAGTCAGAAAGTTACATCCCACTCGGCTGTTAACTATCTGAAATCACGAACGTTTATAGTCATCTTCAATGCGAATGATGTCATCTTCGCCGAAGTAACTGCCGGTCTGAACCTCGATCAGTTCCAGCGGAATCTTGCCGGGGTT
>JAPLPA010000357.1 GCA_026400415.1 Afipia sp.
GCCGTAGAGCATCTCGGTCGTTTTTTTTTGGCGCCGTGTAAACGTGACCTTGGTTTTTCAGATAAAGCGCAAGTTCGGATCCGATAAATCCGGCGCCGCCAATAATGGTAAAAAAGTCGGGGTCCCGGGCCATTGTCTTATCTGTTCAGGTGCACAACTTTATCGATCACGTAAAGCGGCCGCTTTTTGCTTTGCGTATAGATCCGCACGACATATTCACCGATTATTCCAAGAAAAAATGCGTTCAGACCAATCGCAAATAGCAGAAGAACAATGATCGCAGTCGTTCCGGTCGGCGGTATTGGCATCCACGCGGGGGGAAAGAAATGCACTATTACAAAGTAAACCGTCGCCAGTAGCGAGACGATCATCGCGATCAGGCCGAAGAAGGCGGCAGCGCGCAGCGGTAGATTGGAAAAGGAAATGATGGCGTTCACCGCCCACTTGGTCGAATACCAGATTCCAGCCGTAGATTTCCCGTGAATGCGTTTGTCGCGATTGTAAAGAAAAGACGATTGCTTGAATCCGGCCCAATGAACCAGTCCTCGCAGGTAACGATCAGGCTCGCGCATATTTTTTACGACGTCGATGACGCGACGGCTAATCAACCGGAAGTCCGTCGCGCTGTTGGGCAGCGGCGATGAACTCATGCGATAGATGATGCTGTAAAAAACCTTAGCGCCGACGGTCTTTACCAGATTTGAATCGTTACGCTCTTGCAATATGCCATAAACAACATCGTTCCCCTGTTGCCAGAGGTCCACCATGAGGGGAATCATCTCAGGCGGCTCCTGAAGATCGCCAGCGACAACGATCAACGCATCGCCGGACGCCAGATCAAATCCACCGGCCAGGGAGCCGTGGTAGCCGAAATTTCGGGAATAGCGGACATACTTCCAGTCCGAATTTTCGAGACAAAAACGCTCCGCGATTTGCGGTGTGCTATCCTCGCTGCAATTGTCCAGCACAATGTATTCAGGCCGGACCTTGTCCTTCAATCCAGCGAATACGGATTCGAGACGCCGGCGTAGCGTTGGAAGATTAAGTTCTTCATTCAGAGCTGGAATTAAAATTGTCAAAGTCTTCATTGAGCGTTGCTCTGGTATCCGGCCTGGATTGGATTTTTAGCTGCAAGCCTTACATTGTGCAGGCGGCAAGTGAGCATGTCACTTAACTTCCTGCGATATACAGGGCAGACAATATGTGGGCAAGAGACCCCGTTTATCGATGATCGTTGCATTCGGAGGGCCATAAAATGCGATTTACCGAGACGCCTCTGAAAGGAGCGTTCGTCGTTGAGAGCACCGAAAGCATCGACGAGCGGGGGTCTTTCTTCCGGACGTTCTGCGCCGACGAATTCCGGGATCACGGTCTGCCATCGGCTTTTTTGCAGTGTGGCATTTCGCGTAACTCCCGGCGGGGCACCCTGCGAGGCATGCATTTTCAAAGAGCGCCCAAGGCCGAGGGTAAGCTGGTGCGGTGCATCAGCGGGAAAGTCTACGACGTCATGATCGACCTTAGACGAGAGTCCTCAACATTCAGGCGCTGGTTTGCAATCGAATTGGACTCAGGCGGGTCGCAGGCCGTCTACATTCCCGAAGGTATGGCTCATGGCTTTTTGACGCTTACAGACAATGCGGAAATTTTTTACCAGATGACGGAAAGTTACGTCTCGGAACTTGCGGATGGGGTTCGTTGGAACGATCCGTCATTTGGAATTACCTGGCCGGCAGACGTCTTGGTGATTTCCGAACGTGACAGGACGCTGCCGGATTTTCGGTGACGCGATCTGTTGTCGAGTTTCTCGATGATAAGCCTTCCGACGCGCTGACCTGGTTTCTCGATCAATTTGTAGGTGACGCTCGCGATCAGTATCGCGATAGTTGTCGTGCAAACATAGAAAATCCCGCTCGCGAACGAGCTGTTCAAGTGCGAGAACGAGGGCTCGATATACTGGTGGACAAGGTTTGCCGCCCAGAAATGAAAAAGGTAAATGCTAAAGCTGATCTTGCCGATGTAACAGGTTAGCAGATTCACGAACAGGCGAATGCTGTTGGTGGAGAGCGAAAGGCAGAGCAGGCCGAAAATTGCCGCGAATACGAACTGTCGCGGAATTGAACCCCGGTAAAACTCAGCGGCTGCCAC